>NZFU01000035.1 GCA_002689345.1 Methanobacteriota archaeon
ATATCGTTTGTCAAGAGGTTTTGAAGATAAGGGTCACTTAACCAATTACTTTCACATTGCTTTGGTCTTTGAATGCGGTCATACTTCCCAATTCAATTGGTATCCTCTGATGAAGAATGAAATTACAACTATTGGTATTCCAATGGCACAAATACCGGCTGGGATGAAAACCCATATTCCACCATACATACCGCCATCATCACTAAAAATCAGGAACCCAATGAATGTAATTACTGCTATAGCTATAATGGCCAGTCCAATTTTCATACCCATGCTCATGAAAAGTTGTATTCTATTAACAAATGTGGGAGCATATATTTCATCCCCACCATATGAGAATTCTTCCTCACAATGAGGGCAATCGAACAATCCGGAACCATCATCAGGCAATTCAATTTCTTCCTCACAATGAGGGCATTGAATCTCGACCATGGTAGAACCAGTCATTACATTGGGATAAGGTTTGAGCAGTTTCCAATGCAAAGGGCCCCCCTTTGCTCAGACGTATGAGCAGTGGGTACAGTGTATCTGTCTATTTGGGCCTATTTCTAGTTCCTGAAAAAATATCTATCCTTGTCTTTTGCTTCTAATCACTTCGCTAATTTTCTCAAACCCAATAATAACAATTATCAATCCAAAACAGGCGGCACTACTGACTATTTCAGTAGTGGTGTATTCAGGGGATGGACAACCTCCCTCAATTTCAAAAAATGGAGATTCGCCTTTGACGGGGTTGACTCTGATGTCGATAGTTGTGCCAACGGGGTTATCTTCTACATATGCCTCAGCATCCCTTTCAGCATTACATTTTAACGTCGTACTTCTTTCATTACCATCATAAGGGAATTTAATTTCCACTCTATAGTAAGATTGTGACTCACCACAGCAACGCCCTTCATTGGAGATCTCAACAATCTCTACCTGTTCCACGGGCCACGTAGTGGTGTCAGTTTCTTCTATCGATGAAATTGCAGAACCAATCACCATAACTATCAAGAAAATTACAATAATAACCGCAATCGCAGCCAATTTGTAGCTCAACTCGATATTTTCAGATTCAATAAAAGAAACATCGCCGTGGCCTGATTCATCTTCCCAGATGAAATCTTCTTCACATAGGGGGCATGAGAATTCTCCATATTCACCATCTGGTAATTCTATTTCCCCTTCGCAATGTGGGCAAACAATTTCTACCATATTGGAATCTGTTAATCTCACGAATATAACTTTTCATCCTCCCCACTTATTGTACAGGCCCTATCAAAAGGTAGTGTTTCAAAACACAGGTTATCAATTGAAACTACCTTGTCTGCCCAACTAGAAGCCTGCTCCGATGTCATAATGCGGTCCATCACTACCGCAAAACATGTCTTGAGCGATGGCATCGATGAAGAACAACAGCAGGAAGAAAAGGACGGCAGCGTGTGCGATGCTCCACAAAAAAACTCTCCAGGAATTAATTTCCGAATCAAGTAGTGATTTGAGAAAAATAACCCCATTGATTGGGATTCCGATAACGCTAATCCACAAGGCAACCCCTCCAATGACCTCAAAGAAATTGTCATTATCGCAATCATCCGGGCCAATGGATAAACTCAATTGCATTGAAAGGGCACCGAGAAACGCCATAATCATGAGAACAGCACAAAATTGGTAGTGTTGAAAAAAAACTGGTTGCTGAGGCGTATTATCCTCTAATTGTTGCCAATGTTGCCTCGGCGAATCGCTTTGGGGAAAAGTGGCCTTGCTTTGACCACCTTGTGTGTCCTCCGTTGACATATTAACAACTCGATACTTATGATTAAAATATCTTTATCCGGAATCAATATTATCATCACCTAATGAGTCGGACATCTATGCGGGTCAATGTATTGCTGATTGCAATTTTCATTCAAGTACCTGCTTTTTTCTTCAGTATTCCTGCACAGGCCCAGTTGAATGAACCAGAGATAGAATTAGACTGCAGCTATGAGGGCACTTCATATCCCTTTGAATACACATATGGAGTTGGAATGGATTATCACACACCGATAGTGTGTGGAATTGAAAATCCAAGCAGTTATGTTGTAGAGGTTGAGATATCGTGGACTTGGCAATGGCAAGTGGAAATAACTGATGAAGACGGTGATACCATTGATGAAACCCAGCAAATTGATGCAAATGGTAATTTGACTATAATGTTAGAAATATCGAGTCCCCACTTACAAAAAATAGGCGATTATGGAATAGATGTTGCTGTAATCGTAAAAAAATATGGAGCTGGACAAAATGCAATGACTGATTGCTCTAGTTGTGAAGAAGAATCTACTACTGAAACAGTTGTTATACACCCATACTACTTTTACTCACGTGAACTAGTAGATACACATCAATGGAGGGATGGATGGAAGAATGACGATTGGTCTTATACAGCCGATGAGCAGAAAGATATGCCTGGAACTTATCCTGATTGTCCACAAGGACTCTTTTGGAGCGTGTTTGAATTCACAATACAGGCTAATCATGATGGTTATTTCTCAGTTGAGGCTTGGGCGGGAGAAGAACATGAAGCTTGGTTACTCCATTCAGATGGTAGCAAAATTTCGTTAGACCCGCAGATAAGATATGAAACTGGCAACACAGTCTCCTTCAAGATAATTTTTGAATGGAATATGACTAGCATTATTGAATCTCACTCAACATTTGAATTAGATCATTATTCAATTTATTTCTGGTGGAATGGATATGCTGAGATGGATAACAAACAATATTCTAGCATTAGAACATACCATCCTAATCATGAACACGAGATAATATTGGGTAGCGGTAACGTGTGGAGAGATATTACTCCTGCCGGAAGTGGAGGTTACCTTCAGGAAATGTCTGCGATGCCATGCTGGGGTGTTGAAGAAATAGAACAAATAGAAGATAATATTGAGATATTGAATGAAGTCCCAGCGCTATCCTTCCCTAGCACTATCATGATAATCCTGCTATGTGCTATATTGAGGCGTAGGAATGGATGAATTGAAGTTATCCAGTTCTAAATTCTTTAAAATTGATTAATTTTGGTTGATTGGCCCATAGATAGGCATTTCAACTTCAACAGCGAAAAGAGGGTCGGGATCACTTGAGTCATGGTAAGCAACTACAACTCCTCCGTCATTGAGGATTGCTAGGGATGCAAAGTCGAATCTGATGTCGTTACCTGCTCCACTTGTAGAATCTAAATCTCCAAGTCCAATATATGTCAAAGTATCAGGCTCCATCGATTCGGAATATTCACGAACATGGTAGATCACATCGACATCAGGGCCTTCTGCGGATTGGTATCTGACATTCAAGACGAAGAGGTCTAGGGCCCCGTTGGCTTGGAATTCCCACTCTTCGATTTGTGCCCAATTCTCATCCGAGTAATTTTGAGTAGACCAAGTGCTTCCTCCATCATAAGATAGATGATGAGTAAATGTAGTGCCAGCTAAACTCACGCAATGTAATGCTCCAGTGGAATCGATTTGGCAGTATTCACTAGGGAACTCGGCATTGTGTTTATTCCAATTTAGGGATGTGTCAAGGAATGCAGAAGTTCCATCACTGAAATATTGTGGGAAGTATAATCCTCCACTTGGTACAGGGAATGCACGCATCTCTTTGTGTGGCTTGTTAACATCATAGTATTCAGGTAAGTCTGAGAAATTAAGGTCCACTTCTTCAGCGCCAGGATTGCTATTTCGTCCAGCGAATTGGAAGTTGTAGTAATTCAATCCATCAACGCTAATTTGGCCACCTGCATTCTGTGTTTGATGCCAGAAATTGGAAACAACCACGCTAGCCCATTCACCACTGCCTATGTTTGAAGAGATTGGCCCCACGACTTCTACTTGCCACGAACGGTCATAGAACGGCTCAGTCATACGGTTGTAACACCAAGTCCATTCGTCTTCAGATTCGTCATATAAAATTGCATAGAATTTGTCCAACTTCATATCTGCTCCGATATATGGGAACCAGGACATTGAGATGATGTCACCATTTGTCGCTTGGACTATGCTACCTTCTCCTAGGCCTTCCTGTCCCGGGTTTGTAGGAACAGGAGTTCTGCACGTAGGGTCGGTGAACACTCCTGGTACGTAAGTGTCCCATTCATGTCCTCTATCATGCGACCAAACAGGATATTCTCCTCCAATGTTTAGGATAGTACCTTCGGTCGAAGTGGCGAGATAATGTTCACAACAATTTCCGCCGTAATTTTTGTCGAATACAGCCCATGATGTTGAAGTGCTTTGATTCAAATCTAAATCAATAGTAGTAAATTCCCACGGAGCAATTGCAGGAATAGGGTCAATCATTTGGTAATCAAACCAAATTGGGACTTCCTCTTCCTCTTCAACAATAGTTTCCCCTCCACCAAAACAACCTGCGAGCAGGGTCGTTAGAGCCAGAAGAAAAGCGATTGTAACTCTCATTTCACGACCTCGAAACATTATACCAAATGGTGGCCCCATCTACTTCAAAGCAATCTCCGCTTCCTTCACCCATGTTGAAGTTAGCATTACTCGCTCTAGTTTCATTGGTAATCCAAGCACGGTCGGATTCGAACAATTCAGGTGCATCTTTCATCCATACTTCTAGTGAGATTGTATCTTCAATTGCTAAATTTAAATCCTTTCTCGACGCTTGAATTCTACGTGTAATGTCACGTGCTAATCCTCTTGAAAGTAATTCAGGTGTATCGCTCATATCCAATACAAGAGATACCGAACTCTCTGCGATTTGAACTGTTTGTGCAGCGTAACCAGTTCTTTCGACCCGTCTTAATTCGATGTCATCTGCACCGATTTCATACCCTGCAATCACCAAATTACCTGCTTCAATACTAGCGAGCATTGCTTCACTATCGCCATCAGCAATTCCTTGTAGTACAGCGGGAAGGTCTTGGCGACATTTCGCTCCTAAAGTTCTTCGATTTGGAGTGACCTCAACCTTTTGGAATCGATCTAGGTCTTTCTCTAAAGAGATCATTTCAACATTCAATTCTTCAGCTAAAATTTCATGGAATGCAGAAAGGTCAGGACCACTAACAATCCATCCTTCAGCACAAGGTAATCTCTGTCTACGGTCTGCGTCAACCCGGATTCTTCTTCCAGTTTCAGCAAGTTCACGAACCAATTCCATAGTTTCAATAATCTCGGAATCGACCTTTCCAGGCTCAGGCCAATCCGCCATGTGAACAGATGTGCCTTCGAGATTACGATGGATAGTATCAGACATGAAAGGAGATACAGGTGCCATCAATCGACTGATGGTAACTAGGACTGTGTGAAGTGTGTGCTGGCAAGCCAGTTTGTCATCACTATCGGCCTCATCCCATAGTCTTCTTCTTGAGCGACGAACATACCAATTTGATACATCATTCACAACGAAATCTTCGATGTCTCTACACGCCTTGTGGAAATCCCATTCCTCAAATTGTTTGGTAGTGCCTTCAACAACCTCTGCAAGTCGAGAAAGTACCCAATCATCGAGAGGAGTATTCTTTCCTTTAGCAGAAGTAGCAGGGTCAAAGCCATCCAATGCAGCATAATCTGCATGGAAGCGGTGAACGTTCCATAGTGTTAGGAACATCTTTCCATAGGTTTCGCGAACACCATTAGGATCGAATTTCATAGGATTCCAAGGAGCCCCTGCTGTTACCATGTACCAGCGTGTAGCATCGGCACCTTCACGATTGAAATGGTCCCAAGGGTCGACGATATTACCTTTTGATTTCGACATCTTCTTTCCTTCAGCATCCAAAATTAGTCCGAGTGAAAGACATCTTTTGTAACAAATCGACTCAAACACAGTTGTACTAACTGCTAGTAATGTGTAGAACCAACCTCTGGTTTGGTCAACACCTTCACAGATGTAATCGATAGGGAAATTACTCTCAAATTTACCTTCTTCACCAAACGGGTGATGCCATTGTGCAAATGAGGCGCAACCTGAATCAAACCAGCAATCCATCACGAATGGCTCTCTTTTCATATCCCCACTACACTGTGGACAAACTAGAATTGTATCATCGACAAATGGTCGGTGTAAGTCTTCAGCAACAGGACTGCCTTCTTTGGCCATGCTCGCCATTTCTTCGGTAGAGCCAATACAATGTTGATGATTACAACCTGTACAGATCCATACAGGTAGTGGCGTTCCCCAATACCTCTCACGACTAATTGCCCAATCCTTTACGTTGCGCAACCATTCTCCAAATCTTCCTTCTCCAACCCAGTCCGGAGCCCATTCAACTTGAGAGTTGAATTCTAGAAGCATATCCTTTACTGCAGTCATTCGAACAAACCACGAATCCATTGCATAGTAAAGAAGAGGATGGCCAGTTCTCCAGCAATGCGGATAATCGTGCAGATACATCTTTTCACGATATAGCAGTCCCGAATCGTGCATTAATTCAATCACGGTTTCATCACAATCTTTGACATAGCGTCCATCCAGTTTGGGGTGAGTTCC
This sequence comes from Methanobacteriota archaeon, assembly GCA_002689345.1. Lineage (GTDB taxonomy): Archaea > Thermoplasmatota > Poseidoniia > Poseidoniales > Poseidoniaceae > MGIIa-K1. The sequence goes on from NZFU01000035.1 coordinate 6,487, forward strand.
GGCAAGGAATGATCCATCCATTGCAACAGTGTGTTGAGCAGGTAATCCCACTTCCATACCTAGGTTGTAGTCATCTTCACCATACATTACTGCGGTATGAACAACTCCAGTTCCATCGGTGGTGGTAACCCAATCAGCTCCAATTACAGTCCATGCGGTTTCCGAACCATCACGGTCGACAGCTCCAGGGAATAGCGGCTCGTATGAGCGACCGATTAAGTCGCTGCCAGGGAAGGTTTCTACCTCTTCACAATGATGGCGAATTACTTCTTTGAATAGGTCCTTTGCTAGAATCAATTCTTCACCGATTTTAGCACCACCATGGCCTTCCCATTTCTCTGGGTCAGCAGTAACTCTAACCCTGACATATTCAACATCAGGCCCAACCGCTAATCCGACATTGCCTGGAAGTGTCCATGGCGTTGTAGTCCATGCCAGAATAGAAGCATCACTGTCTTCAAGTTTGAATTTCACATAAACAGAAGGCTCCTCGACTTCTTTGTATCCAAGAGCCACTTCGTGACTCGAGTATGATGTACCGGTTTGAGGGCAGTAAGGCAGAACCTTGTATCCTCTGTATAACAGGCCTTTCTCAAACATTTGCTTGAGTGCCCACCAGCATGATTCAATGTACTGGTTGTGGAGTGTAACATATGGGTCGTCAAGGTCACACCAGTAAGCCATTCTTTCTGTCATTTCTCTCCAAGCCGCTTCATAGGTCCAAACCGATTCGCGACATTCTTTGTTGAATTCTTCCATTCCAAATGCTTCAATCGCTTCATTGCTCATAAGGTCAAGGCGTTTTTGCACTTCAATTTCAACAGGAAGGCCGTGTGTGTCCCAGCCACCCTTTCTCTCAACAAAATTTCCTTGCATTGTTTTCCATCGGCAGACTAGATCTTTGAAGGTTCTAGCAACAACGTGGTGAATTCCCGGTTTACCGTTTGCAGTAGGCGGGCCTTCTAGGAAAATGAATGGTTCACCATCAGCTCGATTATCGACTGTGGCTTCGAATAATTTCTCTTCTTGCCATGTCGATAGTAACCCGGTTTCCAATGCAACCGAATCCAATTCGCTGGTGGTCCGAGGAGTGGCCATGAGCAATGCGAGATGTGAACATGTCTTGAAACAGTCGTTTGAGCAATTTTGATTTTTTTACAATAAAACTCCACTTCGTAGAAGTGGTTGGAAGGGGTTGCTTTGAATTACATTGAGTTCATCCAGTGAGCACATGGCGTCACCAAATAGGGGGGTTCAGGCGTTCGCGCTTAGCCTCTTATTCCTTCTTTCAGGCCCTGTGTCACAGTTTTTCATGGTAGAAGGACCAATAATTGAATTAGAATCAGATGAAATGTTTGCTAGTGGTTCGGGAGACATCACAGAGGTGACAATAGCTGGCCCCGGTTCCATTGGTGTTGGGCCATCATTGATACTAGATTCAAATCATGCATTGCAAACCATTTCGTATTCGGTTACAACCGGTGATGGGGTTAGAGCCACAGGCTTTGATTGGTCGGATTGGGATCAAACCGGATTTTCAACTCAAGGATTGCTAGAAGATACAGATGGTGCATTGATTCTAGGATTCCAAGGGGTGAATTGGGACTTCGACAAAGGGACTAATGGCTGGACCTCTTCAAATTCTAATTATGGACAACGAAATACTCTCACTTGTGGTGTAAGCGGAGGAAACGGGGCTTCATGGTGGACTAGAGGCGGCGCAGTATCCGTAACAAGCCCTCAAGTCAACTTAGCGGGTCATCAAGGATTATCGGTTCAAGCATGGATTAAGCAAGGAAATTATCAGTGTGGAGAAGAGCCTGATTCAAACGAAAATTTCTATCTCGAATACAAGAATTCCAATAATGGCTGGACCCAAATGCAATACCTCGCAGGCGCAACCGCTGGCGGTACTGTGACAAATATGAACTACAACCTTCCATCCAATGCCTACCACCCCAGTTTCCAAATTAGGGCACGACAAAATTCTGGTTCGGGAACATGTTGTGATTATTGGTTCTTTGATGACATTACTATACCTGGTACCAGTGGTGCTAATCTGACAACTCGATCATTCGGTTGGTCTTCCGGGGCAAATGAGCAAATCGATGAAGGCAGATATTCACCGATTTATTTAGATGCGATTATACCCGAGGATTCCTACTTGAATTGGACAGTGATGGATGCAGATACCAATAATCCTGTTCCGGGATTGATCAACCGTTCAGGTAAATGGGTTGACCTTTCAGTAGTCGATTGGCAAACTCACAAATCGTTGTTCTTAAATCTGGAGTTTGTCGCTAATCAATCAGGTTCCTCTCCTAGATTATATGGTATTTCAGGCGGCGGGAAAATGTATGATAGTTTCAACTCCGACCCTGAAAATACAGGTTGGATATTCAACAACTCTAGCTGGACTTCATCATCTGATTTTGTTTCAGGAAATCTCAATGCAACCTTACAATCTCCCGAATTAGACATCAATATGCCATTTTCATCATACAAATTTGAATCTGATGTTCAAGGAGATGTGATGACCTATGTGTCGCTAGATCGAGGGAACTGGACTCAGATTAATACTTCATCACAGCGTATCGAATTAGCAGATTCGGCATCGATTATACAGATCAAATATCAGGGATTAGTAAATACATGGTCAGTCGATGATTTCAGATTGCAACTATATCCAAGTAACGCTGTATTATCTCCGAGAATGGATATCGATAATGACGGTAGAAACGAATGGACAGCATCTGGTGAAGGAATTGGCACATGGGGTAATCAGGATGTATTCATGGATGGTAATTCTAGTTCAACTTTCGAAGTAGGATTGAATCCTACCTCCTGGCATAGTCTTCTTGTTCCAAGAGATGCAAAAACCTTCGAATTGTCGGTTGACGATGTAGGAGTTGTTGGACTTGGAGTACAAACAATCGCATTATGGATTGGAAATACAATGATTGCTCAAACCGGTGGTAACGGTTATGTTGAAGGGTTGAGATTATCTCTTAACGAATCAGAATTAGACATGCTCAATTATGCAACAGGAAATACAGCTCCAGTCAGAAATGTAGGTGGTTCTGATTTTATTCATGCTAGAATCGAATTAATTTCAGACGCTGGAACTCATAGATTAGGGGGGCTGACAATAAGTTATGTTGCCCAAGACACAGTCAGTGCTACCGCAATCGATGAAATTGTTATGGCAATGAATAGGGCGCGTTTGGATTCCAGTAAAGCGGCCGACCTTCCACTTGTATTCAAGGCAGATTCTGCTTGTTCATTGGAAGTTAGTATCATCTCTTCCACTTCATCTGGAGATGTAACAATGGGTGCATTAACCTGGACTAACGATTCACAAACACTTACCCCCTCACAGAAATGGCGTGAAGTAAGTACTAGAGCCCAGGTTCATTCATCATCCCCACATAGATTGATTCTGAATATGTATTCTGATGATATGTCTGCTATGTGGTTCATTCCAATATTGGGTGGAAACACAATCACAACCGGTGATCACGAATCTCTAATTATTTCAGATTCCGGTATCATACACAATAATTCACAAGACATTCACGATATTGTTACCAGTTTTAGAACTGCTCAATCTTTTGACGACCAATCAAATCTAAGATTCGAAACTCGCATTCAACTTACAAATGGTGTAATTTCTATGCCTGCAATAGAAAACTGGAATAGTCCGGCAATCGATAATGATATGCGTATTGAATCGATGTCAATTTACACGGACAGAGGTATTATTCCATCCGATTCGTTATATCTGAAGGCTGAAGATAATATGACTTTCAATATCGATATTGGATTTGAAAATGGAGATCTAGATGAAAAACCATTCCCTAATGAATATGAGATTCAACTGACAAGAAATGGTGAACTGATTGCGAATACCACATATTATGAGGGTGACGATTGGGTAGTTGAAACAAAAGCACCATTCACCAGTGGTAATGTGACCTATGAAGCGATTGTAACCCCACTTGCAGGAGGCGGAGTTGCTGACCCAGTGGTAATTAATCGGACATTCATCATCGATCCGTTGGCACCAGTTGTAACGGGTGCAAATATTCGCTTTTATGACCATTTATTATCATCTGCAAATCAGCAAATAATAATCAATATCACTGACCAACCAGTATTGCCAACAAATGTAACTTTGATGCTATGGACTGAATGGTCGAATGATAATGATGGAGATGGCTGGCCTAGTGAGGACGAATTTATTGCTCGAACATTATCTCCTGATTCCACTTCTCAACAAACATATGGCTCGTATCATACCTTCATTGATGATACCGCTGCATTCCCAGGGGAGAAGGTTGCAGGATATGTGATTGGAACAGACCCCTCAGGACATGCTCTGCTTGAAGGCGGTTCTGGAATGACCGATGACCATTTGTTCATGTACCAGATTTTGAATGATGGCTCCCCATTGATTGCCAGTGATGGATTTGAATGGACTGATGGTAGAAAGGCTTGGCTTCATCCCGGTCAAGAATATGGATTGAATGTCACTTTCACAGAATTAAATGGTATTTCGGATATCAGTGGTATTGAGATTTCTTTAGCGGATAATATCGCTAGTGACCAACTTACATTGCGATGGGATTCCAATACAAGACAATGTATTAGTGAAACCGTTCATATCGCTATTGCATCTTGCAAAGTGAACGACAACAATGGCTTGACTCCAGACCCGTATGACCAAGATCTCGTACTCTATCTCGAGATTGTTCCACAGTGGACATTACCGGATTTGGGAGATACTAGAAGAGAGCCAATAGTTCGTATTTTTGACCGTGCAGGTAATCTTGACTCAGTGTCTTTCCCTCAAAATCGATGGAGATTTTCCGCAGAAATGATGATTCCTAACGAATTGTCGTTATGGGTTGAAAATGGAGCAATCATCGAAGATGGTGCTAGAGTTTCACCAGGCTCTTCAATGGAATTATCTGGAGACCTTGTGTTTATGAGAAGTTTAGAAAAACCACAATTTGATTGTGACATAGAGGTCCGTCTTAATGGTGTGAAAACCTCAGCTATAGCAATAGATGGCTCATTCACAGCAGCCCTCAATGCACCGATGTCTTCAGGACAGCATGCAATGACTTGGAATGTAGATTGTATGCCTGAACAAGGCATTGACATGACCAGTCCTACCGAGGCAGTAAAATGGATTCTAGTAGATGCAGTTGGGCCTCAAGTGGTGGAATTTTCATCACCAAGAGATTCATCAATTCTTGATACAGAACAACACTTTGTTCGAGTTATAATCTCTGAAAATTATGGTATTGATACCGAATCTGTTGAATTATATTGGTGGGTGACTGGTAAGGGTCAAAATGATGCTATTGCGTCAGGAACATCACCTCTTCAGTTAGATGGTAATGAGAGTGCAGGTCTACGTTTGGAATTCACTGGCACGGTTGATTTATCTGGAATCTCATCCGAGTTCTTACACGAACAAGTCGTACTGAAAATGAGATTCGAAGGAAGAGATATTGCGGGTAATCAATTTGAAAGAGATGGCAATAGTGAAAATTTCCCTGCAGGTGTATGGGACTTAGTTCACCATACTCCTGATTTTTCATTAGAGCAAAGTGGTATTGAATTATCAAAATCGAATTTAGAAGTAGATGAACCAACAATTGTGCAGGTACATATTCGCAATGATGGAATGTTGAGTGGAGATGCAGAAGTTCTTGTGGAAATTGTTGATTTGAATGGCGCTCGCTCTCAATTGACTAAGACTTCAGTATTTGTTGACGCACAATCAGTCTCTACATTAGTTGTGGATTGGAAGCCAAATACTCCAGGAATTCAGAGAGTCGAAGTAACTCTAGACCAGACTACAGACAACTCCGAATTTATCGATGTAAAGCCAGTTCAAGATCGAGGATTTATGCAAGATTCAATCGGTTCAACAAACCCTTGGATACTTGGAATAACGATGACGATGATTTGTATTGGTCTGCTGTTTGTACTTTCTTGGATGCGACTTGCTACCGTTAAGCAAGGAGAATCTGATCTGGAATGGGAATATGAAGATGAAGAGTTTGAGGATTAGTTGGAATGCAAAAGCATAGGAACTAATTTTTTGTGGAACAAAACGAGGGAGTGACATGGCATCAAAAATTGCTTTGCTACAAGTCAATCCTGTTGTTGGTGATATCAATGGTAATGCATTGATGATTTGCGAATTATCAAAATTGGCATCGCAATCAGGTGCAGATTTCGCAGTAACTACTGAATTGGCGATTAGTGGCTATCCTCCAAGAGATCTTCTTTTACAGCCTGATTTTGTAAAAACTTGTCACCAAGTAGCTAGTACATTACAATCCGAAATTCCAGTATTAGTTGGCACTCCTGTCCCTCCTAAGGATGACCGCTCTTTACCTGGCAATGGTGTTGTAAGAGCTGGAGATTCAGTACGCGAAGTTACTCGTAAACAATTGCTACCAACCTACGATGTTTTCGATGAGGCACGTTATTTCGAGGCAGATGAGAGGCCAGGAATCGCTAGAACAATCGCAGGATTAGACATCGGGGTAACAATTTGTGAAGATGCATGGCAGCATTGCGGTGCAACTCCTAATGATTATGATAGCGACCCGATTTCTCAAATTGTAGAATGGGGGCGTCAAGGCGTGGTACTTGATGCAACAGTCAATTTGTCGGCATCACCATACCATGCAAATAAATCAGAAATTCGAATTGCAGTTGCTAGAAGTGCAGCCTCTTCACTTAACCATCCTTTCCTATTAGCAAATCAAGTAGGTGGTAATGATGATTTACTATTCGATGGACGCTCAGTAATCGCTTGGCCGGATGGGACTGTTGTAGTTGCTCCTGCATGGTCTGAAGGGGTTCTTCTTACAGATTTATCAAACCCGGAGGGGTGTGATTGGTTAGGGGATGGCGAGGTTACTATTCTAAGTCCGAATCAAGAATTAGAAGAAAATGATGATGATTTACTAGATGCAATAATAATCGGTTTGTCAGATTATTGCCGTAAGAGCGGTATTTCTAAAATCGTACTTGGACTATCTGGAGGAATCGATTCAGCATTGGCTGCCTGTGTTGCTAGTGCAGCGGTAGGCTCCGCGAATGTCACCGGAATTTCAATGCCATCAAAGCATTCTAGCCAACACAGTATAGATGATGCCAAAGCCACTGCAGAGGCATTAGGAATTGAATTCTCGATACAACCAATTATTGATTTACATAGTGCTGCAGATGCAGAATTATCTGAATTATTAGCCAATGGCAATCCCGTAGCAGGTGAAAATTTGCAAGCCAGACTTAGAGGATTAATCGTGATGGCTCATGCTAATGCAAATGGTGCTATGGCAATAGCAACTGGAAATAAATCAGAACTTGGGCAAGGATATTGCACGCTATATGGTGATATGGCAGGTGGCTATGCTCCTTTAGGCGACCTCTACAAGATGGAAGTTTATGCATTGTCAAAAGAATTCAACAAACGAATCGGAATGGATGCTGTTACAAATTCAACCTTAACCAAGCCGCCTAGTGCTGAATTAGCGCCAGATCAAAAGGACGAAGATAGCCTTCCTCCTTATCCTGTATTAGATGAAATTCTGCGCCTACATATTGAAGATGGATTAGATGCAACTGAAATAACAAGCAAAGGATTTGATGACCAAATAGTCAAAGATGTCTTGATTCGTTTATCTAGGAATGAACACAAAAGATGGCAAATGCCCCCTGCTCCAAGAGTTTCCAAGCGAGCATTCGGTCAAGGCTGGCGTCAACCGTTAGCGGCTCGCCACGATTGGCGTCAATGAATGACAATCCATTCTCCGCTCAACTCACCATGAGACCAGCCATACATTTCCAGACCTAAGGTTGTAGAATCTCCGATGAAATATATCATTTCATCATCATACCAAAACCCATCATGAACCCCTAAGCCTAGATTACCAGAAGCATGGTCCCAAATTAATTCTAATCCATTTTCAGTAATTTGATGTAATTGCCCCCCTTCGAATGGGTCGTCGATAATTGCGACCAATTTATCTCCAATTACAGCTAGATTTGAAGGGTTTGAGGAATCCATACCCGATATGTGGTCCGAATGGAGCCATGCATTTTCCCCATCACTTACACATAACTCGTATCCAAAAGATGGGACTCCACAATCAAACCATAATTTCCCGTCATGAATTATTCCTCCAGTGTTTTGGCCAACATTTTGTAATGATGAATTTAATTCTGCAAGGGTTGATAGGTCGGGGTCAAATGAATATAATCCATTGGAATCAAAGACAATATTGCCTCCAATTACAGTAGGGCTAATCAATTGCGCAGATACACCCTGTAGTGAGGAAGTCATCCTTTCAATACCACTACTGTCTCCTCTGTGTAATTGAACTCCATTACCGTCACTGCTCGCCATGAACCAATAATATCCCTCATGATAAATAGCATCGGAATGAATCTCTCCATTCATTATATTTCCATCGATTGAAATGCCTGAATCAGTATTGAAAATCAAGACTTCATTTGTTGAAGTAATATTAGAAAAAGTTCCTGAAATCCATGTTTCTGATTGAGAGAAAATAGTCATTCCATTTTGATAAGAAAGCACTAGTTCTTCTCCCACTTTGATCAATTTATCACTCGATGTGATACTGGATGATAAGTTAGTTTCCTTCCATATCGAATCTCCATCGGTTGACCATAGTTGAGTATTTGCCCCATCGCTAGCATCAAACCAAATTCGATTTTCATGTTCGATAAATCCAAGATTAAATCCTGGTGAGAAATCGATAGTTGATGAGACCTGGACAACTTGGCCTTGGTCTAATTTGAATAGTAAGCAATTACCATTCAGTACAGCAGCAAATATGAATAAATCATCATTTGCAAATCCTCCATTACAGGCTGTGGAAAAGGAATTTCCAGCGTCCGGCTCAATGTCAGTAAGTCTTCCACTGAATAGATCTTGGAAGCAAATTTTGATGCTCGAATCAATATGTTGTGATGTAGAGTTATTTCCCATTTCGATGATTGCAGCCTTTGGACAGACTTCATACGGCCCTGTGTATGAATCGATGAAAGAAGATTGACCAATCACTCCATCCTCTCCATTAGTTCCGTTAATTCCGTTATATCCATCAGTTCCATTCTGACCCCAATAACCACGATTGCCCATCGGCCCCGATTCACCTTGCTTTCCATGACAGATATTTTTGACATCCAATACTTCCTCGTCATCTAGCAAAGCATCACCGTCATCATCTATGCCAAATTGAACACTGAATCCACCTTCTTCGCATCCATGTGTACCATAGAGTCCTCCTATTCGTGTGAGTGTAGTCTCTCCATCTTTACCCGATTTAAGTTCATCAAGTTCGTTTGTATTGTATAGTGCAATACTACTCAGAACTAGAGAAATTACAATTGAAGAAATTGCCATAAATTTCTTGATTCGCTGCTTTTTTGAGGGCTTTTCGTCCTTCATATTCAATGTAGGGACTTTCTCGGATTAGAGTGTATTCCCTACAAAGTGTTCATGGGTGTGATTCTCTACCCCCTAATCATGGAGTTGCCCGAAAGACTTGCATCTATGCTTGCGGGCGATGAAGGTTTGACTCGACAAAAGGCTGCTAGATTGGTTGTAGATTTAGCGAAAACCGCTGGTTCAGATGGCTTTGTTAATGTAGACCACAGTCATGTTTCAGGAGTTTCTGTAATTACAGGAGGTCACGGCTTGAGGCGATTCCTAGCGGATTTAGCTGGAGATGGAACAGTTGTGATTCCTACAACTTTGAATTCAGCAGGCTGCGATAAGAGAAAAATGGAAGAAATGGATATCGATTATCCTGATTTCTTAGAACAACAATTTGAGATCATTATGGCCTATGAGAGCCTAGGTCTAGACTCGACCTTATCTTGCACACCTTATGATAGAGGTGTTGAAGGTGAAAATGGAATTGCTTCTTGGGCTGAATCGAATGCTGTTGCATTCTCTAACTCATGGACAGATTTAGTCACTAATCGGGAATCTGGTCTTTCTGCTTTAGCGACTGCATTAACTGGATATGCTCCACGTTGGGGATTACATCTAAGCCAAAATCGAGTTCCAAATATTGTGGTTGATGTAGAATGCGAACTATCATCACTTGCCGATTGGTCGATTTTAGGAGATTGGATTGGAAAGCAGGTTCGTCCAGGGTGGAATGTTCCTTATGGCCCAATGCCATTTATTCGTGGCTTACCAAAATACATCAGTTTTGCATCCAAGAAAGCACTGACAGCGGCTGCGGCAAATTATGGCTGCCCAATGCTTTGGGCTGAAGGCCATACAACAACTCCTGATTTATCTGGAAATGAAGAAACTCTAAACTTCACCGAGAATGACCTATCTTCAAGATACGAGGAACTTGCTCCAAAAGGCCAAGTTGACCTCATAGTCATTGGATGCCCTCAGGCAAGTCTTGAAGAAATTCGAATTACTGCTTCTGCTGTACGTTCTCATAGTGAGATGGGCTTAAAGATTCCAAATAATCGGTTGTGGGTTTTCACCTCTGGTCACAATTATGAATTGGCAGAAGCAGATGGCTCAATTGCAATTTTAGAGGAAGCAGGAGCTGTAATTTTACGTGATACATGTCCCGAAGTTACACCTTACAATCGTAAGCACTACAATCACCTGATGACTAATTCACTCAAGGCTGAGCATTATCTGACAAGTGGCCTGAATAAGATGCCAACTTCTGTTGGAACAATTCAAGATTGTATCGCTCATGCTTTCGATCCTGATTTGGTAACTGGTGAAGTGACTGCTCTCCAACCAAAGGCTCAACCTCAACACGCTTCATCAAAAACACATCAAACTGGAGAGTGTTCAATCAACGGAAGTGGACTTGATTCCCAGGAGGATTGGGTAGTAGAAGGTAGAGCGATGGTTACAGATGTTGCAATTACATATCTTGGATATGTAAATCGTGATTCCGGAGTGATTGAAGAAACCGGACATCCATTAGACGGAAAAGCGATTGGAGATACGATTCTAATTTATCCAAAAGGTTCAGGCTCAACCGTGGCACCATATGTGCTAATGGGATTGATCTATACAGGTAAAGGGCCAAAGGCGATTGTAAATCGAGATGTCTGTTCACTAACACTACCGGCTTGTAGTTTGCTTAATCTTCCTTACAGTCATGGCTTTGAGACAGACCCATGTCTTGCAGTTAATGATGGAGATTTAATTCGAATAAGCAAGAACTCTGGAGATGTGGTTCTTGAGATTCTTCAACGTGCAGGTGAGTGAATGCGAGTATTGGTTACGGGAGGAGCCGGTTTTCTTGGCTCTCATCTTGTCGATGCTCTTGTCGAGCGTGGTGACGAAGTCGTAGTGTTGGATGATTTATCTCGTGGTTCTAAGTCTCAAATTACAGATGGAGCCAAGTTTGTTCATGGCGATGTACGCTCTATTGATGATTGGAAGGAGGTATGCTCTGGCTTCAGCCCTCAGATAATCCATCACCTAGCGGCGGTCAATGGCACTCGGAGATTTCACAAAGAAGCAGATTTAGTTGTGGATGTAAATGTGAATGGAACTAGAAATGCATTAAAGTTCGCCAAGGAATACAATTCTCGAATGATATTCTATTCCTCTCCAGAATCATTTGGTGAGCAAGAAGAAATGCCATTGTCCAATGATTCACCCAGCCTATTTCCTCCGGCACATCTTCATCAACGTCATTCGTATGGTTCCTCGAAACATATCGGAGAATTACTTTGTCAATTTGAAGTAAGAAATGGCTTAGATGTTCGAATTGTCCGTCCATGTAATGTGTATGGGGCTAGATTACATGGCGATGAAAATGGTCAAGTGGTTTCAATGATGATGGCTGCTAATCCAATCGTTGTTCATGGCGATGGTGAGCAAACTCGTAGTTTAACATGGATTGCCGATGTAATCGAAGGACTGCTAAAGGTTAGCGACATTGAAGGGTTGACGGGTAAAGCCTTCAATCTTGGTTCTACTCAAGAGGTTACAATGCTTGAATTAGCCAATCTGATTGCCAAAATGAGGGATGTTGAAGTTGTATTCGGTAAGGAGAATTTAGGAGATAGTAAACGTAGACTACCCGATGTCTCGATGAATGATGCCATTCAGTGGCAAGCAACCACTTCTCTGCAACAGGGGCTTTCTCAACTACGATGATGAGTAGCGATGTATCCCCAATCTATTGGACTGGGGGTCAATCTATCCATGCCATGCTGACAAAGCAAGGACAATCCTTCTTCTGGCGGAAGGTAAGATGGTACAATCATACTTTCAACACGCAAAGTTAGCAATCTTGCAACAGCTCCTTCGGGTAGAGCATTATCTTCAACCAATCTACACTTCATTACAACTGCAGCAAGAGGATGTATTGGGCCGTCACTTTCTAGCAGTTCCCATTCACTTCCTTCTGTAGCCTTTCCAGTAAGGTCAGCATCTTTAGCAGATTCAAGTGATGGTGATAGGAATTGAAGTTCACAGATTGGATTCTGCTTTAGGTTGAGGTAAGTATCTCTTTGACGCCCGTCTCTGCTCTGAGAAAGAGACATAACAACAAGGGGCGGAGAATTGGATACAACAGAGATACTTGTGATGGGTGCAACGTTTTCTCTGTCATTATCACGTGTTGAAACGAGTGCTAACGGGCGAGGCGATACGGCTGCAGATAACCAATTTGCTCTACTTGGATGGTCTAATTCTGACATATCTATTTCCATTTCAGCAGAAACGTTGTCCCTTGAAAACCAATGGTCAAGGTCGCCCTTTTCGATTTCCTCTAAAGCATATTGAGTGTAGTTGCGATAAGCATTCCATTCAGCGATGATCTCTTGTTCATCACCTCTTTCCATTTTCCGAGATATCGAATCATCGGCATACTTGATGCATCTACGTAAGAAATTGGTAACTACAGTTTTACTCATTAGTCGCCCTCCTTGAATCATATTCTTCTCGTTGCATCAGAAACTTTGCAGGGTTTCCTGCCCAGACTTGGTGCATTGGTACATCAGTGGTTACTACGGCACCTGCAGCAATAACACAACCGGTATTGAGTCTAACTCCTGCAATGATTGTCGAATTCGCTCCAATCACAACATCATCTTCAACAATTACAGGAGACCATTTTCCATTTGAAGGAGGATGCCTATCATTTGTCAATGTTGCATTTGGTCCAATGAATACTCCCTCTCCAATTGTGCAGCCATCAGCGATGTATACAGAGCCTTGGATTCTACAATTCTTGCCGATGCATACCTCTTTACCAATATGGGATAGAGAACCGATATTTGTTCCTGCACCAATATCCTCAGAATCTACCATACAAGGTTGCCAAGCTGTGGCTCCATTTGATAGATCGACCTTGCGGCCTCTAAGGTCACTCATCGATTCCCAACTCTCGCATAAGCATTGAAACATGGCCCTTTGCTTTGACGTTATATCGTGCAAAGATAAGTTTTCCATCCTCGCCGATTACGAATGTTGAACGGGCACATCCCATGTACTCTTTTCCGTAGTTCTTCTTTAATCTCCAAGTTCCAAAAGCTTGGTGAATAGCCATGTCCTCATCCATCAATAGTGGGAAGTTAATCCCCTGCTTCGAAATAAAATTATCATGACTTTTAGCCGAGTCCTTAGAGACTCCAAATACTTGGAATCCATGAGAAGTAAGCCTTGCCATATCGTCTCTAAAATCACATGCTTGTACAGTACAACCTGGTGTTGAATCTTTAGGATAGAAATACAAAATCACCTTCTTTCCCTGTGATAGGATTTCTGTTAGATTATGCTGCTCTCCTCTTGAATCAGGTGCGTCAAATAGGGGCGATATATCTCCATTCTCTAGCGTAATTGGTTCTGCCATGGTGTGTCCAAGAAGTGATAGCAAATCAAGGCTTTCATCGGCCTTTTTTCCGCCTACTAAATCTCCAATGCCCCTTTTATGCAAAACGGGTAACCTTTAACGCGAAACGCATTAAATCAGTAGTACCCATCGATTGTCTTATAATCCGCCCGGTCACAACATAAAGCCATGGCAGCCGGACGTATGTCGCGAAGGTGTCGCAAGTTCATGCGACAAATTCACAAGGCTACGTCTAGATATGGCTTACAGGAGATAGCATCGAAGATCCAAAGTGATTTAGATCGCCGCAATCTTTCTTACGAGGAAGCATTGAATCTTGGCAACATCTTGCAAGACAGGGCAGACACACTTCCTGGAGATGAAATCGTCTATGCGGTTTCAGACCGCGATTCCTATCGTAGAACTTTAGAATTATATTTGCGAGATGGGGTCTTGACTCAGGCCGAACAATTGTTGCTTTGGGAAGAGAGAAGGCGATTAGGAATTGGCGACTTGATTCACAACCAATTGATGGAGCAATTGTTAGCCGCTTGGACTAGACAAGGTAAGTCGGTTCAGATCCATGCATTCAAGGGGGGGATGGCAGATGTCTAATCGTAAGGTAGCATTTTCTATTCTGATTGTTTTATTGTTACAGGTATCTGTACCAATGATTCCAGTAGATGCCACCAGTGGAAGAAGCACCCCCGATTTCACCGTTTCAGTAATGACTCTTTCATCCGGTGGTTCAATCGATGATGCAGGCCAATACAAACTTGCACCTGGAGACCACATTGTAAGAATGGTTGTTTCAAATAATGGTTTAGCAGATGGAACTGCAACTTTGAATCTCATTCACAGAGCATCAGCATCATCTGGCGAGACCACTGTAACTTCGATTAATCTAGGAATTATAGGAGCGTCATCCTCTTCCAATACCATCCTAGTTAACTGGACTGCGAATTCTGGTGATGGCCAAACATTGTTTGCTAGAGTCGTTTCTAGCGAAGATTCCGATTTGTCCAATAACGAGAGAACATTGGATTTTGATGTGACTATGCTTCACCGAGGCTCGGTATTGGGAGACACAGTCCCCGGTCCTACTGGTGGATTTACCGATGTTCGCTTGAATCATACGATTCATACATTCGATGCTACGGTTAGAAATGATGGAGTCATGGATGTTTCTGCGGTCTTCGAATTGAATTTCACCGACAATAATAACGTCGCTAACCAGGTTTCATTTTGGTCTAACACGTTGATATTAGAGCCGGGTAGTTTGCTGTATCCTTCAGTAGGGGGCGGATTATCTGCATCTTTCGATGCGACATCGATGCTTGGCTCATGGACTCTTGCAGCAAAAGTACACTTCAATGGAACGATGTGGACAAATACAATTGTTAGAGCGGTTGAAACAGTTACCTTTTCTGATTACATTATCGATGTATCAACTCCCGGTGACAGAGCGATTGAGCCTGGAGCTACTACGACAATGACTTGGCTTATTTCGAATCTAGGAAGTACAGATGATTTGACAATCGAACTCGGATCCGATTTAGGATGGCATGACGATTCACAAGAAGGTACGGTAATCAATATCGCAAGTGGAGAGTCGACCAGTATAGTAGTTCCAGTAACAGTTCCTATTGATGCTGTAAAACCGACACTAGAAAATATCTATTTGAATTTGTCAAGTAATTCAATCACCCCTTACACTGCAAGAAGTGTGGCGCATGTGATGGTTGGCGACCAATACCAAGCAACAGTCATCGCGCCTTTAGGGCCGGTAACAGTAACTCCTGCCCAGACCACATCTCTATTATTCACAATCGTAAATAGTGGAAATGTGCCTGCCGCATTCGACCTAGAGACGGGACTATCAGCAGCTGCAGACAATTGGATATTCACACTAAGTTCAACCACAACAGATGTAATTCCAGTAGGTGAAAATGTTAGTGTTTCAGTTCAAGTGATTCCTGCTCCAATCTCTTCTCCATTAGATGTAGGTGAGAGAAACGCTGCAGGAGACAGCCTTTACTCTTGGCTTTCAGCAATTCCTACCGATGGAGGCATTCCTGCCATCAATTCCACACAAATGGTAGTTAGAGCGGTTATTGCTGTTGACCCTGGGCCAGAAACAGAACAAATTGTTCTCACAGAAGAAGAAGTTGTTCAGGCTAATGGTTCGGGAGGGATTGATCAAATTTTGTCTCTATCAGTAGAGGTTCGTCATAATTTAGGCGGGGCTGTTACAGGAGGTGTTGATGCTAACATTACAGTAACAACTCCTGTGTTCACGCCAATCAATACCGGAGGGAATAATGAAGCAATCCGCTGGAATTCAACTGTAACCCCCTCTTCAGTATCAGGTCTTGAAGTGGGAGAAATATTCCAATCATGGCTTGCAATCGATGGGCCCGGAGATGAACTTCCTCTTGCAGGCGAATTGATTTTACCTGTAACAGCAACTCCAATTTTGACAGCAGGACAACAAGCTAACGGCGTCTTAGCAAGCAGTGTTACAAGAAACATCAGTATTCTAGTCCCTAGTGTTACAGATGGAGAAATAATCACTGAAGGCCCTCTAGATGCTGATGTTGGCAACCTAACTAATTTCACAATTAAATTAGCAAATACAGGAAACGACCTCTCTTCTTATCGTCTTGTGATCGAAGATGATTTGCCCGACCTGTGGTCAGCGAGTTTGGAAACCTCAGATGTTGATAACCCATCTATTGTTGCAAATCTTTCTCCTTCGATGGCAGACCATCCAATAACTGGAAACGCACACATCTCCAATGTTACACTGAAAGTGACAACCGACCCTCAAGCACCAGCCGATACACTGCAGCCACTAACCATTAGAGTGGAAGATCGAGACACCGGGCAAGTCCTATCACTCAACACCCTTTTGATTAGAGTTGAAGAATCGATTAACTTTGAATTACAACCTACTAACCATACTATCGATTTATCTCCATATGAAACTCCATTGACAAGGGTTTACATCAATAATACTGGAAACGTCGCAACCACATTCTCAGTATGGCTCGATGATAGTATGGAGAACGATGTTGATTTCTCGTTAGAATCTTCAAATGAAATTGTAATCGCCCCCGGGTACACCGATTCGGTTAAGATTCGATTAACTCCAGATTTAGAGGCAAGCGCTGATGATTCTCACATGATTACCTTGTGGGTTTCTGCTATTGGAGGCATGAACTTATCCGCTTCTATCGTTGCAAATATTACAGCAGACCATCATTTGACAATCGATGTACAAGATACCGTTTCAGTGACGCCTGGCGTGAATAAAACCATCGATGTGACATTTTCCAATACAGGCAACCTTGAGGAATCGTTGAATGTTACAGCCGTGGTTGAAGGCGGATGGGGTACTTCTTGGGTTGAAAATCAAATGGTTTTACCAATTAATGGAAGCCTTGATAATGATTTGACAATAGTGATTCCTGCATTAGGTGGAAATGATTCACTAGCCAATGGCGATACACACAATGTCACAATTTCACTGTACCATTCTAGTAATGGTGGATTCTTATCCTCCAGGACAATCACTCTAGTAGTGGCGCCACTATTCCTAGTGGAATTGAATAATTGGCCTACTGAGATGCTATATCACCGCTATTGGGAGCAAGAATGGAACGTGACAGTGACCAATGTTGGAAACAAGGATGTTATTGTAGATCTAGACTTTGAAGTTCTAAAACCAGGTCTAGAGATCAACTCTATTGCATGGGAAGTAGATACTGAAGCACCGAATTCGTTGGTACTACCAATCGGTATGCCCGTAAAATTGAGTTTCATAGTTGATGCAAAAGAATTCGAGCCAGATATTTATCTTGAAGCGCAATTGAGATTGACAATGACTCCAGAAGATTCTGAAATTTCTGGAACTTCAATTGCTGAAACTGCTCTAAAGATGTCAAAATTATTCCCTTATCAAGATTACAAGTTGACTCCGAGTGCAGATAATTCAAATCTTTCAGAGAATATTTACTGGTCTCACTACGACCAGAGTGATGAACAATCTTCCTACTTGATTGAATTATGTGGTGCTGAAAGGCGTGTTAACTTGACCGAATTAGGACTTAGTGAGTCCGATTTCAAATGGAACTTCGGCCTAAATGTAGATGGGGAAACAGAAACCCTAGATCTTTCCAATGATTGTGACGGTGGAGTCCATTCTACAATCACCCTCCCACCTAGAGCCGCATGGGATACATCTCAGAATCCATTGAATATCATAATCGATACTCCCGATAAACCGAATATCTTGAGAAACGATGGATATGATTTGACATTTAGGTTATACCACCCTGATCAAAATTTAGGATACACAGTTTACACTGAAGCAACTTTTGAGTTCTACTTCAACACCATTGCAATTCCAACAATTGTAGATTTATCATTCTCAGGCGATGATCTTCAAGAAGGAGTCGAATCTCAAGTTACAGCCACTCTTAGAAACGATGGAACATCCATTGCTTTACAGGTTAGTGCTGAATTGGTTTGTGATGGAATAGCTGTAGAAGATTCATTGTATCAATTACCAATTTTAGGCCATGAATATTCTGAAACAATATCTTGGGATGTTGAAACCGACCATTTAGATTGGTGGGCCCAATCTAGTGATGTATCATGTACGGTTATCCTTGATGCGAAATCATGGGATGGCAAGCAAATGCCTACTCAGACTTACAATTTAGATGGCGAGGTTGAATCTTGGTCTCCTGGAATTGGAATCTCTTTCATCGCACTACTAGCATTATTGGGCGCTTCTATTGGATTGTTAAGGCTGGTTGGCCAGAATGATAAATTCCGATTAGCAGCCATCTATTCCGGTGTCTTGGCACTAGGATTTGCATTCCACTTGATGAGTCTAGTTTCAAGCGAATGGGGAGGCCCAGCAATACTGTTGATAGCCGCCCTATGGGTCTGGATTATGACTTGGAAGTCTACGGTTGAATTCCAGTTGATTCATGAGGATTATCAACGTGCACGAAAAGGAATCAGTACGCTATACAGTGACCATTTCGATGTATTATCGGATGCTAAGCGCCAACTTTCGATTATTCTAGCAATGCCGATATTAGGTATGATTGGAGTAATTCTAGGCCTTCCGCCTCAAATGAGTCCTGATTCATCTAACATAATCACTCTTATCGGTTATCTAATCGTAGTTATTGTTGGAGTAATATTCCTTGTATGGAATGCAAACAGAATGTATGGTTCACTGTATGGAAGGCTTACTGAAGTTGAAGTTCAAGCCAGCCGCATCGAGAGAGATTTGGGTGACCCTGCTCGGTTATTGACCGAACTTGCCAGCGATGGATTGGATATCACTTCGATAATTTCTCGGCCTAAACCAAGCACTACAGTAACAGGTTCCGCATCAACATCAGATGTCATAGATTGGGACGAAGATCTAGACGTTCTAACCGAAGAAGAGTCGGCAACTGATTCCGATGAGGTCGCATCTGAAGATGAAAATCAAGATGAAGATACTGGCATCGACATCGAAGATTTGTTCGAGGATGAAGAAGAAGCAAGCGAGGAGGTGAGCGATGATGACTGAAGAAGAGTATGATGTTGGAGCCTCAGACCTTGAGGATGCTCGTAAAGTAATCCGTGCTTCTCAAACCAGTGCTGATCGTCTCATTCGTGCTAGTAGAGAGTTAGAACACATCGTTTACGGTGTTTCAAGTGATGAATCATCATTAGCAGCAACCGATTTCGATATCAATGATGCTAGAACTAATCTCGAACAGCACAAGTTATTCCATGCTAAGAGGTCGGTTAAGCGTGCAGAAAAGGCACTAAGTTCAGTCGAATCAGATGTTTTAGAATTGCGTAGAAACATTGCAATGCTGAATCGATTGCTAAATGAGAAAACACTGACTGAAGCAGAATTAGAAATTATTCTACGACGTCTTCGTAATGCGACAGGTGCGGCTGAAATCGGCGAAGTAGGATATGCTGCTGAAGAGGTTGAACAATTGATTGGCGACTTAGTAGTCGATTCAGCAGTTGCCCTTAATCCGTTCTTATTCCGAAATTTCTGGATGGGAGTTGACACCCGGTGGCCAGCAGGTGGAGAAACGGGTGTTATGATTATTCGAATGTGTAATGATGGTACTAGACCGATTCCTGAAATGCGCTTAGCACCGCCGGTCCCTGATGGCTGGCAATGCGTGCCTGAATCAATTGACCTGCCAATAATGCGTCCAGGGGATGTAATATTGGTTCGTTTCGATGTCAAGCCAGGACTACGTTTTGCATTAGATGAAATTCCACTATCTCGAAAGTTAGCCATTCAAACTGGTTATGAAGTTACAGCTGGCAAAGTCAAAGTGACTATGAGAGTTCAGAACCGCAGTATGGAAACGGTTCGCGATTTATTATTACAACCTTGGATGCCACCAGGGTACAAGGCAGAGGTTCTTCCACTAGTGGAGAAACTCTCTCCAGACGAAATCGGAGTGCTAGTTATGCCACTCGTGATTGACATGGGCGACGGAGGTGAAACCGCCGCCTGATCATATTCCACCTTGCGGCGGTTTAGCCAGCGAGGGAGGATTGTAGAGATACGAAAAAAATAAAAAATGAGGTGAAAACCAATGCAAAAGAAAAATATGAACAAAGAAAGCAACGATTGTGGTTCAATCGGTATAGGTGCGATGATTGTATTCATCGCTCTTATTCTGGTTGCTGCGGTCGCTAGTGCAGTGATCATCCAAACGGGTGAGAAGTTGCAGCAGAACGCACAGCAGTCGGGAAGCGACACGCAACAGGAAATATCGGGTAAAATCTCGATTATTACTGTCTGGGTGGGCGATACCCCTACTGCTAATAACGAAGAGATAACGATGGTGTTTGAATTGGCACCGGGTTCTGAACCGATGTCAAATAGTGCAGTATTCTGGTCGGTTATCTGTGACGATGGTGCTGGTACTCCAGCATTCGCAGATGGCGATTTGACCGGAGCGACAAACCTGGACACTTCGGCGATTGTAGGCGGCACATTCAACCCTGGTGAAACATACATGGTTGATTTGAATGTAGGGGACGCAGGTAATGGGTGCCCTCCAGCTCTTAACGAAGAGCATTCAATGATTGTAACTGCTAATGGCGGAGGAACAACTTTCGAAACCCTGAGTTACGTAAGTACTGACAGAGGAGACACAATTGTTTGAGGTGATATCATGAAGACTAATAATCAAATTAAGAACGACGAAATAGGCTCAATCGGAATCGGTGCAATGATTGTATTCATCGCTTTGATTCTAGTTGCAGCAGTAGCATCCGCAGTAATTATCCAAACTGGAGAAAAATTACAGCAAAATGCTCAGCAATCTGGAAGTGACACACAACAGGAAATATCTGGTAAGATTTCGATAAACTCAGTGTTTGTCTTTGACCCAGATGACTCATTCCTAGTTTACTTCGAAACAGCTCCTGGATCTGAAATTATTCCAGCAGCAGATGTTCAATTCCAATTGACATGCGAAGATACTAATGGAAACTACGAGTACGTTTCAGGTGATTTCACCGCTGCAGACGATGTCGATGACATCGGTGACGGTGACGGAGACGGTGCGGTTACAAACCTACTTCCTGGTGTAAGTTATTCCTTAGTAATGGACGCTGACACCGGCGCAACATCATCTTGTGATGCTACAAGCGTTGGAGTCAATGGCGACATTACATTCTGGATACACGTTGGAAGCGGTGGCTCAACCTACGAGACTCTGTACATTTCAGACGCTACTAGAGGATCACTGGTTATCTGATTCGAACTGAACCCCAAATTATTGCTCTTAGGAGTAATGGGGTTCATTGAGAATTAGGAGGTACTGATATGGCTTGGCCATTCGGTAGCAGTGATAAGGCGGGAGACGCTCAAAGCGATCTCTCTGAGGAGCGCTTGCGCGTCATGGCAAATGTTGCCATAGAGCAAGTGCCAATGCCTGAAGAAGGCGAACTCTCAGAGGAAGATGCTTGGACGATTGCTCCTGGACCTACTAGAGCTCGGCTCAATAATGCAGGAGCCCTGCCAGCCGCAGCAGCAGCCGCTGCTCCAGCGCAGGTGCAAGCGAATGTCGATACATCAGGTATTGAGCGACTAATTTCTAGTCGCTTAGACATGGTTGAAGACGTTCTACGCATGGTTGAAGGACGACTTGAAGACGGTATGACTACCGTTGTTAGTGCGGATGATGCAGCAACAGAAACTGGTGAAGTCGAACTTAGCGAAGGCGATACAATCGTCACCGCTTCGGGAGAAGTAATCTCTGGCTCTGCATCTCAACGCCTAATGTCTGAAGATTCAGCCCCTCTATTGGAGTTGTATGAAGCTCAAGCTTTGGCATCTAATCCTTTCCTAATCGCTCCGGCGCATTTGGGAGATGGTGCAGATGGAACAGTCGGTGCGCCGACTGTAGCAGCACTTCTACTTGACAATCTGTCCGGTATGGCAGCAGTCTCCTTCACACAGAAGGCGATGAGTTCTGGCATGCTTACAGCAGATGAAGGAAAGTATGTATTGGCAATTGTCCAAATGGCCGCTCCTGGTGATACAGAGAGCGCTCTAGAGGACCATTTGCCACACAGAGAATTGCTAACATTCTCGGCTCTTATCTCCAACTGGAGAAGAGCACGAGCACTCAGAGGTGAAGAGTGAATGGGTAGCGTAGCAGTTGGAGCAATGGTTGTTGGAACATCCTTGCTTGTAGTAT
This sequence comes from Methanobacteriota archaeon, assembly GCA_002689345.1. GTDB lineage: Archaea > Thermoplasmatota > Poseidoniia > Poseidoniales > Poseidoniaceae > MGIIa-K1. Next base: position 29,138 of record NZFU01000035.1, read on the forward strand.
TTGCATTAGCAATGGCTACACTCGAAGCGCAGGTGGAAGATTCCATCGCACAAATCGAGGCAACTGCTGAACCCATTACTCAATTCACCATTGAGAACGCGAATAACGTTGATGGAGCAGTGGTATCATTCACTATAAACAATGGCGGAAGCGGCTATTCAGCCGGCCAAGTCGAAGTGAATGGTAGTACAGGCTCCTTCCTCGCAAACCTACAGATCTCGAGTGGTATTGTAACAGGATTAGATGTCCTAAATTACGGTGCATCGTATCTCTACACTCCCTCACTCTATTTCCTCGAGGTCGTAGGTTTTAACACGGGCAACAACCTAAATATTTCAGTCACTATTGGACATTTAATTTTCACAAATATTACCAATGATGGAAGTACGGATTTAGATACCGACTTTTCATGGCTGTTTATTGATGGCGGTTCTCCAATTAATCTCTCATCTGGGATAGATGGTTATTTACCGAATACCATTTTCCCAGGTGAGACTTTTGAATTTATTTATGATAATGCAAATACTGCAGCAACAAGGCTTGCAGTTACAATCGATGGCCAAACGAAGGCATCGAGAGTAATTTGAGGTGTTAATATGGCAGATGGCGGCGCTAGTACAATGATTCTGCTTGTAACTTCGTTATTGATTAGTGGGGCCGCATCTGTGGTTTTACTAGAATCATGGGGCGAGGTTGCAGAAGCTAGTGGTACTAATGTGAAAGGAAATGTTGCTGATGCAGAAACAGATGTTTCATTCAGTGGCGATAGAGGTGATGTATTATTGGATACATCAGGCTCCAATCAAGAAATCACATTATATTTCCAAAACTCTGGAATTAGGCCCTTAGATAAATCCTCATTCACTATATTCGTTGACGGAGTTTCAGCTACAACGGTTGGAGCTGCAACTCTTTATCCTGCCAACGGAGTTTGGGCTACAGATTATGTTCTGGAAGTTACAGTAACAGATTCTTCATTCAATTATAATGACAATGATTTGGCATCTGTAACAATCATTGTCCAATCAACCGTTAGCGACGGAGTTAAGGGTACAGATTCAGAAACAGCTGAGGTGAGACTAAGTGTTTGATGAAGCTCCAAAACCGGTTGAAGACGGTTATGAATTTACCCTTGAACAAGACAGTCTTTCCAACGCGATGGGTGCACGTTTGCCTAACCGAAGTTTATGGATGATTCAAGGAGAGGTAGGTAGCGGTAAATCATTGGTTAGTCAAAGGTTGGTTTACGGACTCTTAGAGAACGGCTCAAAAGTTTTAGTCGTAACCACTGAATTAACCACAAGAGGTTGGATAGAACAAATGGAATCAATCGGTTACCCCGTCACCGAGCATATTGCAAAAGGCAGGCTCCTAGTATTCTCTAGATTTGGTGTAATAGCCGAAGCAAAAGAAGGAGTGGACATCTTTGATGTTCTTGAATCCGAGGCGGTTGAGAAATCCGATGTAGTAGTAGTAGATTCATCATCTGCTCTAATGCCAACAGGACTTGAAAACGCACAACAACTCGGTGTATTACAAAGACTGCGACGAGTTTGCAGTGAATCACGCTCACTATTGTTAACCATAGATCCAACTGAAATGGATGACAAATTATTGCACAAACTACGTTCATCTTGCGAAGTATTACTCGACATGGCAGCAGGTTTCGTTGGTGGAGAAATCAAGAGAACAATCATTGTAACGAGATTTTTACGCGCAGCAGGACCTGTTCAAGCAAGTGTTGGTTGGCGTGTTGAGCCTTACATGGGCTTCATCGTAGACATTACGGCGGTGAGCTGATGGAAGATGAAGAACTCAAATTCCAACGTGGCGATTTGGATTCGGTTATGGCCGCTCATCCACACGTAGCTCTCTGGGTCAAAGATTTCGAAGCAAAGTATGGAAGTAGGCCTTATTATTACGGCCCATTAGATAGAGACGCTCGAAAAATCCAGCCCATGAATCTGATTTACATTACCAAAGAGCCAATTTTCGTTCACATGTATCGCCCTGTTGATGCGGATGGCTCAGAAGGCCAGACACTTTGGTTTGGATTAGAGCCTCAACTGACTGACGAAGAAGAAAACATCAGACGCACTCTTATCGAAGTACTTCTCCAAGAAGCACCTAGTGCTCCCTCTTTTACAACGGATGATGAATTTGAAAATATTCTATCTGGTATGATTGATAGGTACACAATTTTAGATTCTGAGGCAAGAAATGCAACACGACGTCAGGGGAGAATGTGGGAAGTTCTTGGAATGGATGATAAGAGAATCATCGTTACTAAAGAGCAAAGAGACCGTTTGCGGTACATCATTATTCGAGATTTAATCCGTAACGGTCCATTAGAACCTCTTCTTTCTGATGAGATGCTGGAAGATATACACTCTGTTGGATTAAAGCATGTTCATATGGACCACAAAGTGTTTGGAATGGTTACTTCAAACATCAGATTCCGTGAAAGGGACTTGTTAGCAAGATATCTGCGTGCTATGTCTGAGCGTATTGGCCGGCCAGTTTCAGATAACAAACCAATTATCGATGGGGCCTTACTTGATGGTTCTCGTATTAACATCATATTTTCCGACGACGTATCCATGCTTGGACCGTCATTCACTATCAGAAAGTTCGCTGAGGAAACCATCTCGGTTACTCAACTAATCAAATGGGGTACCATGAGTGCACAAGTCGCAGCATACATTTGGATTTGTTTGGAATATGGAATGTCGGTACTAGTGAGTGGTGAAACCGCTTCAGGAAAAACTACCACTCTAAACGCAATTCTACCATTCATCGATCACAATGTCAAAATATACTCGGCGGAAGATACCCCTGAAGTGAAAGTTCGCCACAAGATTTGGCAAAGGCTGGTTACTCGTGATTCTAAGAATGAAGAGAGCAGAGTTGAGATGTTCGATTTATTGAAAGCAGCATTACGTTCTCGTCCAAGATACATTATCATTGGAGAAATACGTGGGGTTGAGGGAGCAACAGCCTTCCAGGCTATGCAGACTGGCCACCCAGTTATTGCTACTTTCCACGCATCATCTATCGTAAAGATGATTCAGAGATTTACTGGTGACCCAATCAATGTTCCAATTCGTTTCTTCGATAACTTAAACTTTGCAATTTTCCAAGAAGTGGTCGAAGCACCAGGTGGTGGAATTGCTCGTCGTATTA
>NZFU01000036.1 GCA_002689345.1 Methanobacteriota archaeon
GGAGCCAGCAACCCGTGTTCGAATCGCGGTGGGGCCGCTCTTACTCTTCTTCAGTGATTAGTATCAATTTTTGATCGAGCGCCATTCTAGCTGAGGCATTGAATAGTGGCAAAGCGGCTAAGGAGCCACAAATCACCATACAAAATCCGCAAAGGTATCCTAAGATTTTGTTAGCCAGAATAAGACTTTCAGGCAACATATCTTGAGAAATCGAATATATTTCTACATTAGCATAAACGCCCCCAATACCAGCAATCGCACTACCTAATAGCGCTAATTTTGGCCCCGTAGAATCAAGCCTGAATAATGCAATTCCGCCAGAAAAAATCAGCGCAGCACCAACCATAACCGACCAACCTCGGATGGAATATGAATTACTATCTCTAACTTCATCGTGATAACTTTGATATTCCTCATCGGTAATATTGTATTCATTATTATCACAAACATTGGTCAGCAATGCATCCAATTCCTCTTGGGTTAGATCTTCAGAAAAAGACAGCTGAATATCTCCATATGATGTCAATCCCATCATCGCTGCACCCAGTATCAAAAGAATTGCAATAGTCTTGGGTCCTTTTTGGTCAGGCTTTGGAGAGAAAAGCATAGCAGGAGGGGCCTTACTCGCTTCATCACTCATACGAATCGATACATCATCACTCATCTTTACATGCCTCCAAACCGCTACGAAGAATATCTGGAATAATTTTTGATTCCATACTCGTAATTCCAACACAGACCGTTATTTGTTCACTCGACCAAAGCAACTCGCCATCTTGATTATGGAATCTGTATTGCCACGTACAAGATTTGTTACCTATCTTTGAAATCCAAATAGTTGCAGTAACCGTATCTCCATATCTGAAAGGATTATGAAATTCAGATTTAATATCTACAACTGGAAACCCAATATCCATTTCATTAATCATATGTGGATATGAAACTCCACAGATCTCTTGCCATGATTCTTCAAAGAAACGATGTGCAAGATCATAGATTCTAGGATAGAAGGCTATGCCCGCCATATCGAGCATAGGGAAATCAACTCGCCTAGTCAGGTGGACTGCCATGGCTTGCGGTGGAGGACTCACTTATTCAAGCATCCTCGGGCCGAGGCCATTTTTTAGACAATACTTTGGCCAAATCCTCATCCAATTTTGCATTCCACCAATCGCTACCTTGCCAGATAGCATATCTACCACGAATGCCACGGATATCCGCTCCTTCAAACGAACAGTTTCTGAAGTTCGAAAGGTTCAATCTAGCCTTTCGTAAATCCGCTCCTCTAAAGTCGCAATTATCGAATGCGGATTTCATCAAATCGATTTCAACCATAGACGCTCGTCGAAAATCCGAATTCACGAAATTACCTTCAGTCAAATCCGCATTATCGAGAATCGACCTTCTGAAATTAGAACGCGGGTGGTTACCTCTTCGTAATAATTCGCCAGCATGATTTTGGAAAGACCAATCCAATGGCGTTTCATCTTCGTCGGTTTTACTGCCCGACATGACCATAATATCATCTCAATAGCGACTTCGCTTATCTAAATGCGCTCTTCCTTCAGGAGTTAGAATTGCGTATCTGTTCTTCTCCTTAGCAGAAGGAGGGGTGACTAAGAATCCACGTTCACGTAGTCTGTTTAGGTATAATGAGAGATTACCAGGGGGCTCTAAACCGGCATCCTCGAATATTTGATCGATGACTCTAGGAGGGCTATCATTTACTCCTTCAACATCTCTTAGATATTGGATTGCACCCAATACTTGGTCAGGTTTTCGAATGAGGCTACAATTTTCAATGAGTGCACGAAACGCAGAGCCGCGTTCAGGTAGTCCAGCCTCGCGTGCTGCTTCAACTGCAGCTTCAATAGCACGCTCACGCGCATTGCGAATTCTAGAAAGAGCGATTGACCAGGTATCATCATCTTTGACACGAGTAAGGCGTTCATCTACACTGGTTTGTGCCCCAGATAGATCGATTTCTACATCTCCGGCTCGAATTAATACTCTTGCTTCGTCTTCCACACTTTCACCCTCTATGGGCGGCGACTTTGCCCCCGTAGATAACTATTTCATCAGTTCGTTTTTAACCTTCGTTTAATCCAATAACTCCAGTAAATGAAGTATTAAGCGAATGTTTCATCTTCAAACCACTGTTATTTGCCTTGAGTAAAAATTAACACCCCGGAGAGCGATTTAGTGACTTAAAAAAACATCATTCGTTACAAATTGAGGATAAGGCACTTGAAGGAGCGGCAGTTTCATTCAATTCCCCGGGTGCTAACATGAGGCGAGTCTCCCCTGTTTTGATTATACTTTTATTATTGGGCGCATGTATTCCAATGAGCCTAGTTTCGGCTTCAGGTGAGTCTTCCACCATCAATACATTTACCGGCGGATTTGCAACGGTTCAACTCGATTTACAGGGAGGGGCCACAAATACTTCTGCAACCATAGAAGTTCCTCGCAATGTAACGTTTAATTCAGTTAGTTTCGATGTCGAAGTCGACCAAACCGACGTAAGCCCCGGCCAAGTATGGGTTGATATCGACCAAGATGGAACCTTTGAATGGGAATTTACTGGAACCGGTTATGGAGACATTGGACATCAAAATGAATTTTATGACGGTAGTGAATGGTTTGTCTCTCCAGTGAACGCCGGCAGTTCTTCAGCTCCAGGAATTCTTCTACCATCGACTGCCAATCTCCAATCCTCTAATCTTGAAGTTAGTTTTTCTTCACAAGCCGGAGGTGGATTTTTCCAGATTGGAACTTATCAAGAAGTAATTGAAACCGATATTGATGGCGATGGAAATCCTGAACCATTATTCCTTTTAGACATACAATCAAACAATTCCACTTCAGTAGTTTGGGCGGATTGGGCACCAAACACTGGAATTACAACCTCAGCGCCAATTCAGACTTGCGATAATGCAACCTCGGTATCGGTTGGAGATCTGAATGGTGATGGCGACGAAGATATCGTAGCATTTTCAACCGTTTCAAATAAGGCGTGCGTGCACATTGCAAACGGTACTTCGTACGACCCAGTTCTGAACTTATCTTTGACCAGTGGTTTGATTAGCGCTAAATTAGGAGATATCAATGCCGATGGCACGGCCGACATAATCACCATCAATGCGATGGGCGCATTGTCCTATCAAAATTGGAACAATACTACTTGGGGCTTAGATACAGCAGTTTCCCAAACTATCAATCCAAACGGTTCAGTAGGAATGCCGGCCAACCTCGTTTCACTTCATGTTGATGATTTCTTTGCAACTGGAACAATTTCAGCACTAGTTATGGATCAGATGGGACATTGGACATTGTGGCAACATTTCTCTGGAGCCTGGGGGGGACCTATAACCCAATTTGATGATATCAAACAAAACGAAATTATTGTTGATTTGGACGGCGATGGTGATTTGGATTTAATCGGAACGAACGACCAAGGTTATGCTTTCAGAATAAATGATGGTACTGATTGGGACGTTATCAGTGTCCAAGGGCAGATAGAATTACTCAATTCAACAATTGCAGATTTTGATAATGATGGGAACTTAGATTTAATGACACCAAATCCTGGACTTGCAGATGGAAATACATTAACTGTTGAAGGTAATATCTCCCTTAGAACAATCAATGCCTCAAATGTCAACTCAACTTCGCTTATCGAGTTGCAACCTTGGTCTGTACCCAAGTCACTGATTACTATGGACATGGATGGTGACGGGGTTCTGGAGCAGATTGTTGCTTCAGGCGAATCAACCTATGGTGCCTTCATTGGAGGATGGCATTCTATTGAATTAGATGCCGATGGCGATGGTTCAGTTGAAATGAGTAGAAGTGGATATGCTGGCGATTCATCAAATGATCTTGAACCATTATCGATGTCTGATGATATGGATGGAATAAGAGACGACTTATCGCCAATGATTGCTAGCGAACCATCGGTGATTGATGCATATGGTATTGCAATGGTCAATTTTTCAATGAATACTGCCAGTAGCGGTATAGGCGAATTCAATTTCACAAACCTCGATATTGGTTATGATTGCACATTCCATGTTGATGGAAATCCACACGCATCGAATAATTTGACCAATGTTCTAAATCAGGGCATGACTGGAGGGGTGGGCAATTATACAGTTGAAATACCTGTCAATTCCACAGATTCAGGACAAATTTCTCTGACCAATATTGTGGCAATTCATGTACCTGGCGCGCCGAACCTTTCACTGCCAATAACTCCAACATTGGTTCTTGTTAGCGCCACACCATATGAGGTCTCACTGGCATGGGACGATATTGTAGAATTTGGTGAAGACTTTGATGAATTTGAAATATTCCGCTTAGAATCTGAATCTGCAATAGTGTCATTGATAGATGTCTACAATTCAACTAGAGATAATCAAACAATAGATTCCAATGTTATAGTAGGTGCAACATATTGGTACAGTGTTCGTTCAGTACACACCTTTGGTATAACGTCAAACCTTTCGAACTCTCTAGAAGTTACAGTTCCTTATCCAGCGCCTCCTGCAGCAATTTTGGGTACACAATTAATCGATGTTAGTGGAGACGAAGGAGGAGTCTTACAGTTAACTTGGACTCACTCACAAGATTCTTTCACCCATTACGATGTATATCTCGAAACTTCATCATTTAGCGATATATCTTCTTTGACTGCACAATCAACAATTGCATCAACTGAAAACTCAGCACTGTTTACGGGACTGACAGATGGCCAGGAATATTGGGCTGCAGTGGTTGCAGTCGACCAGTATGGAAATAGCACAAATGCAGTAACATCTGTTGGGCCAAGTTATTCTCGAAACGATGTTCCAAACGCAGTAAATCTTCAGATGACCACCACTTCACAAACATCTCTTGGCTCACCATTTTACCTTGAGGTAACCGGTGAGGTTGATGGCGTTCAGACAACACTTCCTGGCGCGATAAGTGTGGAAATGGAGACCGATATTGGTACCTATCTAATTTCAACAAATTGGGATGCAATCGATATCAGCGACTTTGCAACTTTACTATCACAAGCCCCCGATATTAGTGGCGAAGTTACATTTTGGGCAAATTATAGTGGCGATGCAGGAGACGAACTAAACAGACCCTTGGCAGCAGCATCAACTTCAAGCACTACAGTTGTTATGGTAGGAGCAAACATTTCCACAGATGAGAGCTCCTATGTTTTGAATTTACTAAATCAAACAATAGTTACAGTGGACCTTACAGCAATCAACCCACAACAACAGCCATTATTGGATGGAGCAACTATTGTTTGGACCGCATTTAATAGTACTACAAATCTCACTTCAACAGGTACTGAACAGATTACAAGTGGCTCTAAACAATTTATTGTCAACTATAGCTCAGGCGGGACACTATTTGTCAATTTCACTAGTCCAACATGGATTAATGTAGATGATAACTCATTAGAAATTACCATTCACCCTTATGGCTCTGAAATCGAAGACAATAACACTGATGATAATGAAACCGAGCCAACCCCTTGGTCTCCAGATATGATGTTAGATGTAACTGTGGATTGTGGGGAAGTAATAATCGATCCATCTGTAGATCAGGAATTAGATTGTACATTCACCAATCCAAATAATTACTCAATCGATGTATCCCTAGAAGCCGATGGCTGGTCGCAATGGTCTGCGTACATTTTGTTTGAGCCATTACCGGGTCAAAGTGATTTTAGTTTAGATGAATCTGAAACCAACACTGTTGAAATTAGGGTTGAAATTTTAGATAACTTATCAAATAATGGCTTGACAAACGGTATGATTAAAATCGACTTGAGGCAAGGTCCAACGGATTACACAAGCGTTGCCGATAAGTCTGTATTATTGGAGATACAATGGACATTGATAGGTGAAGACCCAGTTGTAAATCCACCTCCACCAGAAAATAATTCGGAACAAACCGATAATGATACCGATGACGAAACATCAAGCAACACGATGGTTATAGTCGGTGGAATCGGAGCAGTTGCCTTAATCGGCTTGGTAGTATTCATCGTGCTTAGAATCAGAAATAGCGATATCGAAGATTGGGATGAAGACGATTTAGATTTAGAACCAGATGTGAATTCTGAAAGAGCCTCTAAGCCACTTCCTGTAGGCGTTGCATTAGATGAATTCGACGATAAGACGATTGTTGACGAATCTCCCGATAAACCAGATTTCATATCTGAATTTGATGAAGATGATGATGTGGTCGAAGAAGTCGAAGAAGAGTATGAAGAAGAGTATGAAGAAGAGTACGAAGAGGCTTCAGAAGAGGCTTCAGAAGAAGACTCGGGCATCACTGTTGACGAGCATGGAACCGAATGGTATGAGGACGAAGTTGGCGTTTGGTGGTTTAGAGATGCTGGGCAAGACGATTGGTCCGAATTCGTAGAATGATTTCGTAATACCTTTGAATGAGGCAATGTGAGGGGATGACATGTCAGGCCAAGCCTCCTACGACCTTGTGCTACACAAAGACGCCGATCCTAGTACTAGCGGTGTAGCAATTTGTGGGTTTTCTACGGTGGGAATGGTAGGGGTTATTGCAGCCTCTCATGTGATTAGTCAACTTAATCTGAATCAATTAGGAACAGTTCTGAATCCAGAGTTCCCAGCGATGGCATTAGTTCATCATGAAGTCCCCAAGCATCCGGTCAGAGTCTATCAGGGAGACAATGTAGGCGTATTTACTGCAGAAGTTCGTTTTGGTCCAGAGAGAGATGTATTATTTGCAAATACAGTATTGGATTGGTTCACAAAAGGCGGGTTTGACCAATTGATTGTTATCGATGGGGTAGCAAGAGAAAACTTGGATGACCGAGAAGATTCACTGTATGGCGTAAGTTCTTCCAAGTCAGGAAGAGATATGCTGAAAAAAGCAGGCATAGATCCTGTTAGGCAGGGAATAGTTGCAGGTATCGCAGGATATCTGATAGCAGAAGGCGACCGTTTAGGACTTGACGTTACAGCAATTTTAGCAGATTGTAACCCAATGTATCCCGATGCAAGAGCAGCAGCGATGGCTATTGAGTCAGTTAGTGATTTGACAGGTATCGATATCCCACTTTCATCATTATTAGAAGATGCAAGAAAGATTGAAGATAGTGTAAGAGAAGTATTCGAGAATTCTCAAACAATGCTTCCTGCGCCAGAAGAAGATGTCGACCCATCATTTGGCTAATCGTGCCACTTCCAAAACAGTCTGCCAATCAGCATCTGTTGCAAACATAGGTTCAGGCATATGGCATCTAGCCATTTTGAAACCTCTTTCTTCCAACCCAGATTTGAGTTTCTTCATCGATGGAATTTGACCAATTCCTGCTGCAATCCCAAGGTCATCAATTGCAATTAGTAAGTGTTCTTGTGATAGTAAATCAGCGGATTGAGATATATGGCGTACAGACCTTTCAATCTCTCTTCTTGAATGCTCAATATCGACTTCATCCCAGTCCTCTGGATAATCATCCTCTTTACCAGCACACAATTGAATAGCCTTTTCAATAGTCATTCTGCCAGCAATTTCAGCATCAAATAGCGGCCCAGTCCACATTGGGCCAGAATATTCACCTGTGGGCTGAGGTGCAAAATGATACGGTTGTGACCTAATCCTATATCCAATCTGATCATTCCAATTAGATGCAACTTCCTTCGAACGCTTCAAAAGGACACTAACTCGAACATGGTGACCATCAAACAATGATAGTATTGGATGCATAGATTTGTCATGCATTGCAGCAATTCTAGCAATAACTCCAAGCAAAATTCTAGTTGCATCATCATGCATGTATGAATCTGTAATTCCCACAGAACCATATCTTCTGGCAGCACTTGTTTTTGCAGAGCCACATAATGCAGCTGTATCGGTTGCAGTAACCTCTAGAACTCCAATTCGAGAAATAGATTGAATTGCAGCATCAAGAAAATTCACAGGGGAGCCGAAAGGGTCTAAGTCAATCCATTGGAATGGGCACTCAACCATTATTTTCTTAGCATCTTCATTGACCCATTGAATACCATCTTCAACAATTCCTTCTTGTTCTTTAGCAAACCTACTAGGCTCTGGAATCCAGCGAATATTATCACCTATCGGATTGGTTTCATGAGATTTTTTCGCCCAAGAAAGGGCATCCGAATCCAAGTCATTTGCAGTTATTCTCAATCGCTCCTGGCAAGGAACTTCCCGGCGCCATCTACGCGGCCTTACCCCTGTGGCACAAAGTGCATCGAGAACTCTAACCGTTTTGTTTTCCGATACCAGCCAATCA
>NZFU01000037.1 GCA_002689345.1 Methanobacteriota archaeon
AATCAAGAACAATTATTCGGAGGCCAAAACTCTGATGTCACTTGGTCATTGATGAATCCATCAGAAGAAGAAATAGCCTCTAATAGCGGCACAATTGCAGATGGAGGAGAACCTGAGACATGGGATTATACTTCAAGAGATATGGCCGAGGGGCTCTGGAAACTTGATGTTGAAGTGACCAATGGTGACAATGTGAATGTCAATAACGATGTAACCATTGCTTATGCAGAAGGCGCTGAAGACTCAACTAACCCTCGTACAGAGTGAAAGTGAAGTGAAAGTGAACTGCAACCTTGCAGTACTTCATTTGTAATGCATGGGTTCAATAATTACCACTTTCAAGGACATAGTAAGGACTCCTTCTTGGCTTGATATACTTAGGCTGGTCAGTTCGGTACATGGCAGCAAAAAGCAAGTCGAGTAAGCAGAAGAAAGAAGAAGCCCCTGATACAGAGGTAATCACAATGGAGGAACAATTGGAGCCGGAAGCGACCATCGATGACCTTCCAGGCGTAGGCCCAGCAACCGCTGAGAAACTACGCGAAGCAGGTTTTGATGAGTTGCTCGCATTAGCAGTAATGAGTCCTGGCGACCTTGCAGAACAAGCTGAACTTGGTGAAGCGGTAGCAGGTAAAATTATCCAAGCCGCAAAGAAGATGGCAAACATCGGTGGCTTCGTTTCAGGATCTGCACTTCTAGAAAGGAGAAGGGAAGTTCAGAAATTATCCAGTATGGTTCAATCGATTGACGACCTATTAGCAGGTGGTTTCGAGACACAATCTTTGGTAGAAGTGTATGGTGAATTCGGTTCAGGAAAAACCCAAATCGGTCACCAGTTAGCAGTTAACTGTACTATGCCTATAGAGCAAGGTGGCTTAGATGGCGATGTATTTTACATCGATACTGAAGATACATTCAGGCCTGAAAGAATTACTCAAATGGCACGAGGGCGTGGCCTAGATCCAGAGGCCGTTCTTGAGAGAATCCACGTTGCACGGGCATACAATTCCGCTCACCAAATGTTGCTGGCTGAAGAGATTAAGCGAATGAGTAGAGGAATCAATGTCAAGATGATTATTGTCGATTCCCTAACAAGTCATTTCCGTGCAGAATTCGTAGGAAGAGGAATGCTTGCTAACCGCCAGCAGAAACTCAACAGACATCTCAAGGACCTCAAGCAATTAGCTGATGTCAACAATGCACTTGTCCTAGTTACCAATCAAGTCATGAGCAAGCCTGATGCAATGTGGGGAGATCCTACCAAGCCGATTGGAGGACACGTCCTAGCCCACGCTTCAACATTCAGATTATACCTGCGCAAAGCAAAAGGCGGTAGAAGAATCGCTCGTCTAGTAGACTCTCCGAATCTACCTGATGGTGAGTGTGTCTACCAGGTTTGTGAAGAAGGTCTCCGTGACTGAAGTAGGGCTTCACAATCGCCTTCTCACCCCTATGGGGTGGCGGCACCTTCAAATTAGGTGGAAATGGGATGCAGCCTCATGCGACATCTCATCGAGCGTGTTCTTGAGCTTGCTGACGAAGAAGAAGGACCAACAATTAGACCAACTAGTGTTGAAGAAATGGATTCAAATGATGCTGAATTACGTCGTTTACTAGAATCGCTTCAGCCAAGGATTCGAGTCTATGGTGCCGGTGGTGCTGGCTGCAATGCAGTTAGCCGTCTTCATGAAGAAGGACTATTCGAAAACCGCTATGTTACAGGACATGCAATCAATACAGATGCACAGGCTCTATTGATGAGCCCACTTGAAAATAAGGTCCTAATTGGTAGAACTGCCAGAGGACGAGGTGCAGGCGGAGACCCGACTAAGGGTGAGGCTGCTGCACTAGAAAGCGAGAACAGTTTACGCAAGATAACTGAAGACACACAACTTGCTATCATTACAGCAGGAATGGGCGGTGGTTCAGGAACTGGTGCTGCAGGACATATAGCTCGACTTGCAAAAGAACAAGGAGCCCTTACCGTTGCTGTTGTAACATATCCATTCAATTCAGAAGGAACTCTAAGAAGGCAAAATGCTGAGTGGGGATTAGAAAGATTACGAGAATATTGTGACACGATTCTAGTGATTCCTAACGAAAGATTACTAGAGATCGAAGGAGTTCGAGATCTACCTCTTGCTAGCGCTTTCAGAGTTGGCGATGAACTTCTTGTTCGAGCAATTACCGGAGTTACTGAACTCCTAACTACTGATGGAATGGTCAACCTTGACTTTGAAGATTTGAAGGCGGTAATCAACTCCGGTTCAGGAGTTGCAATGATTGGATTGGGTGCTGCAAGTGGTCCAGGACGAGCAGAAGCTGCTACCCTTGAAGCACTACATTCCCCTCTACTAGACCTAGATGTATCTGATGCTAGAGGTGCTCTGATCAATGTGGTTGGAGGCCCTAACCTAACATTGGGCGAAGCAGAAAAGTGTGCAAAACTGATTCAGGGTAAAATTTCTGATAATGCTAGAATCATCTGGGGTGCTGCTGTTGATGAAAATCTAGGTGAAGATATTCGAGTGATGCTCGTACTTACAGGAGTGCGCTCAGAACAAATTCACGGTGCTAGTGAAAACAGACAATTACGAGCACTCAAATCACGAAATATCGAATTCGTGAACTAATCTCTAACTGCCATTATTGTTAGACCAACAAGGAGTAGTATCGCTACTCCCCCAATTGCTAATTCTGAATTTGACAAAGAATTGCTCAATTCAGGTGCCAATGTATCCCCTACATATTCGGGCCCGGGAACTGCTATTGATTGGGAATTCCATTCATCGTTTGTAGGTGAATTATCGCCATTGACAGCGTTTGCATGAATGATGAAGGATGCTAAGCTGTCATTTTCCTCGGGGGCAATCCATACCGCGCTCCATTCTCTTCTATCATTTATTTCAGTTGAATGAGTATACCCATCATCCATAATCTGCCAGCCATCACCAACGATTTCACCCTCGGAAATCAATATTCTAAATCCGCCCTGAACTTCATTTGTTTCAACTCCTGATTCGATTGTCAGTGTGATATTATATTGCATAGATGAATTGTAAACTTCGGGCAACCCAACAAGAGATACTGAGGTGCCTTCATCTGCGCCGCCATGACACAAACACCCATCATCAGCTCTATCCCCTATTCCGTTAGGCAAAGCATGGCTTTGACCAACCAAAAAAAGTAGGATTATGGCTATGGCCATTCGCCTCATGAATGGCCCTGCACTCCCCTCTTCTTCAATGTTAATCACTAGAAATCAGTTCTAGATGTGATGAATTATCGAGTTGTTTTTTACCTTGTTCTAGCAATGACCATCGAGTTGCCTTTCCTTTTCCAGTTGAAGATACAAAATCCCTTTCGGTCAATTGTTTCATGTGGTAAGATAGCAATTGTCTACTAGTTTCTAATTTGACTCTTAGCTCACTAGATTTAATTCCAAGTTGGCCGTGTTCAGCAAGAACTTGCAAAATTGCTATTTGCATTCCTGTCACTGGACTTTTTATTTCTTTCAAACGTTTTTGGTCTACTCCTGATGAGGCAAATCTTCGGACCTTTCCATCTATCCAAGATATTGTTCTACCTTCCTTTTCTAGAATTTGAAGATGGTGTGCAGTAACGCCATTACTCAATTGCAAAGCATCACGTAGTGCAGAGAAATGTACACCAGGATGTGCTTCGATAAAACCTAAGATTCGACCTCGCGTAAATATGCCGCCTTCGCCTCTTTGAGTGATGGCAATAATCGGTCCAACTATCGCTAGGAGTATTGTAAATCTAGCAGCCT
The DNA here is from genome assembly GCA_002689345.1 of Methanobacteriota archaeon. Classification (GTDB taxonomy): domain Archaea; phylum Thermoplasmatota; class Poseidoniia; order Poseidoniales; family Poseidoniaceae; genus MGIIa-K1. The sequence continues at coordinate 3,791 of NZFU01000037.1, forward strand.
CGCTAGTCAATAATGCTGTTGTAACCGAGGATAATAATCCCACTGCCATGATTGCCATCATAGTAAGTACGATGATTTGAGTTGCAGGTAAGATCCATCCCGGAGCTGTTTCTAAAGTAGCGGTATTACTCTCATCTCTCTCAGATTCTGGTTGTGACGATTCTGCATCTGCTGCTACCATGGGAGCGGCTTCCTCATCACCTTCTACCTCACCATCTTCAGCATCATCTGTGCTAGATTCCACATCCTGTTCAGTGGCTGATCCCTCTTCACTAAGGGGTTGTGATTCCTCATCAGATTGAGAATTATCAATAGAATCTCTCCATTCATCTTCTAGGGAATCTAGCTGAGGAATTGTAGGGATCAGTAGAGCCAATAGCAACACTCCTAGTAATCGCCACCCCCATACTTCTCGGCTCAGCATAACACTTCTTCCTTGTATTCGCATTAGAAATTCGTGGTAAATGACTTTGACCATAGGATGCATCAATACATGGTTTCAATAAGTATGAGTCAATTATGACATTTTAGGTGAGGAGAATGTTACCGTTTGAGACCACTGATATGCCGCTAGAAGATGAGGAAGATATCGACCCTTTTGCTGAACTTGAAGTTGGAACAAGACCTGCTGCTCAATCAGCAGTCGACGCACTTGCATCCTTCGAAGATGATGATGACCCATTGGCTGCATTTGCAGAAGATGAAGAGGAATTTGAGGAGGTCGTAATCTCTTTTGAAGAGGACGATGTTCCAGAATTAGATGATTCTACGCCTGTAAAAATCAGTAGTTCTGAAGCCACCTACAAACTTCTGCTTGAGACGGTATGGGTAGATGATATTCTAGACCCATCCGAAGTAGAATTGTTAGCCCGTAAAAGAGGTGAACTTGGATTGACCTTTGAGAGACATCTTCAGTTAGTTCGAGAAATCATCGGAGGCTAATCAATGGCACCTACTCCTTTTGAGCATGGATTGGCGTTGGCTTGGTCCGATGGCGCACTGTCGCGTGATGGTGCTATAATGCTTGAAACGCTCCAGAAACAGTTGGGAATTAGCGATAAGGAAAGGTCTGTTCAAGAACAAACATGGTTGTCTGAAATCTCAAAGAGTGGAAGAAGATCGTTTGGAGATGGTGACCAAATCTTACGAGAGTGGCTCGAAGGGTTAAACGATAGAGAAAGTCTTGCTCCAATAGCACGTTCCATGGGTCGCGCTTCGCTGGATGTTGGTCTTTCTAAATCAGGATGGAAAGAAGCGTTTCAGTTTGCTGAAGGCCTGGGCTTAGGTGAAGATTTAGCCTCAGGGGTTTGGTTAGAAAAAGAAGCTGAAACCCTTGGCCAATGGCCTGCTGCATTAGACCCACTCGCAATTATCCTTGGATTGGTAATATCAGTTCCAAAGGTTGTTGAACAACAAAATACTGAATTGGTGGATGGAACTGCGTTTGTTCTTATCGATCATCCTGATGCAAAACCAACTCACCTAAGTTGGATGCCTGACTTAATTCCTGTAAATAATGAAATTTGTGCATGGGGATGGACTGGTGATCGTGATGTTTCTACCGGTGCTCCGCAGAATGATTTTGTGTATTGTAATTCTGTCCTAATAGCCTGGATTCGACGCTTGATAGCAATGCGTCACCAAAGAGGTGAAAGCGGGTTGGAGGGCCTTCCTGAAGGATTCCAAGTAATGCCATCATCGTGTGAATTGTCGCGAGATGGGACCAATCTCAAATTATCGATGATTGTAGATTTAGGAGAGAATGGTTTGGTTCGACCTTGGGCAAGTGTGAATATTGATAAAACCGTGGAAATAAATCCTGCACCTGAAGGATTAGGTCCAAATTGGGTAAATATCCATGACGGGCTTGCAAATCTCATACTAACCGCTTTGGACACTTTACCAAGACAATTACTTCAGGCCTCTGGGCTACAAACCGATTACAGTAATATCTCAGTCCAAGATGGCTGGATAACTCATGACTTAGGTTGATGAATTACAACTTCTGAAGTGATTTTACAATCATCTCTAAGACTGTTTGAAACACTGCAATATTTCTCATGCGACTTGTGAACAACTCTCTCCACTAACTTTTGAGGAACATTGCCTTCAACGTGATACACAAAATGCATCGATGTGAAATATCTGGGTGATTCGTCATTTCTAGTCGAATCCATTTCAACCCAAACCTTGGAAAAATCTCTTTCTTTGAGACCTACGACCACATCGACAATAGAGCATGCTCCGACCATCTGTAACGTGAGTTGCATAGGACTAGGTCCATCATCCCAATTCATCTCAATGCTCTGGCCATTGGAATTAATTCCAACCATATTTTTCCCGCCAGTCCATTCGACTCTTCCTTGCATAATTGGCCCAGTAACCGCTATGAGATGAAACCACCGTTGACCGCTGTGTTGATGAAGGGAGTCAAGTTGGCCCGTAACGAGCACCATGTCAGGAACACCTATCACAATGGAAAATGGAATACTAATTGTCCCAGATAATCCTATTGTTCACTATATTGAAGGTGATGGAATTGGAGTAGATATTACTCCGGTAATGATGGCTGTTGTCGATGCTGCAATTTCCAAGGCATACTCTGGTAGTAAGTCGATTACATGGAGTGAAACGCTTGCTGGAGAAAAGGCATTCAACAATACTGGAGAATGGTTGCCAGAAGCAACTCTAGATTCGATGAGAACGGGTTTGGTTTCGATTAAAGGACCACTAACAACACCTGTGGGCGGAGGAATTCGTTCACTCAATGTCGCCCTAAGACAGAAGTTGGATTTATTCGCATGTGTAAGACCTGTAAGATGGTATGAAGGAACTCCTTCTCCAGTTAAGTCGCCAGGCGATGTTGATATGATTATCTTCAGAGAAAATAGCGAAGATGTCTATGCCGGCATTGAATGGGAAGCAGGATCGGCTGATGTTGCTAAAGTGATTGATTTCTTAGTAAACGAGATGGGAGTTGACAAAATCAGATTCCCAGATACATCGGGAATTGGTATCAAACCAATCAGTCAAGAAGGCACTGCACGTATTGTTCGTGCTGCAATCAAGTACGCTGTCGACAACGACAAGGATAGCGTAACTCTAGTTCACAAAGGAAATATCATGAAATTTACAGAAGGTGGATTCAGAGACTGGGGATACCAACTGGCAAAGGACGAATTTGGAGCAACCGAAGTCGATGGCGGCCCATGGTGTACCTTCACAAATCCAAACACTGGTAACACAATTACTGTCAAGGATGTTATTGCAGATGCTATGCTTCAACAAATTATTACCCGCCCTGCGGAATATGGAGTATTAGCAACTATGAACCTCAATGGAGACTATATTTCAGATGCATTAGCTGCTCAAGTAGGTGGAATTGGAATTGCACCGGGTGCAAATATCAACTACGATACTGGAATCTCTATCTTCGAAGCAACACATGGCACAGCACCAAAGTATGCAGGTCAAAACAAAGTAAACCCAGGTTCTCTAATTCTTTCTGCTGAAATGATGCTGCGTCACATGGGATGGTCTGAAGCTGCTGACCTAATTGTTAGCGGCGTGGAAGGGGCAATTTCTGCTAAGACTGTAACTTACGATTTTGAAAGATTGATGGATGATGCTGAATTATTATCATGCTCTGCTTTCGGTAATGCAATTATTTCTCACATGTGAGAATTGCAATACTGTTCAACGTAACCAAGAATTGAGGTTACGGCTGTTTGCAATGACGCCGAATCCGAATCTTTCTTCGATGGCTCTAGCAACCAAAGCAAAGTCTGAATCTCTGGTTGCTACAAGGACGCTACCGATTTCTCCAAGTGGTTTACTAGCCATTGCTGTGGCTAAACACATTAGTGTTTGATCTGCAACTTCAGGATAAATGTCCTGCTTTTCAATCAATGTGCGCATTGGTTCCCCATGAATTCTCTTCATGGCTGTTATTTCATCATAGACTTCACTATGTTCTAAGTAGAATTTCTGTAAATCCTCACGGATCTCTTCATCGTCTGCTTCATCTTCGATATGCAAATCTAAAGGCTTCCAGGTAGAGAAGTCAGAAATAATTCCATTTGCAATATCTGCAAGGGATTCAGTATTCAGAATTTCATTTAATTCTTCAGATGCAACCAGTGTATCATCAAATCGACTTCTAATTCTTTCAATATCCCCTGCTATTGTCAATAATTCACTTCTTACGACCTTTGGCAACCATAGATGAATCAGGCCTTCTTCAGCTCTGTGCTTGAGTATTCGATGGAATTGTCCTTTACCGCCAATATCCAAAGCTGCATCAGCACTAATTCCTAATTTCTCAGAAATTCGATATTGTAATTCATCTATCAGAATATTTGTGTCGATAATTACCAATGGTGAAAGTGCAAGGTTGCGTAAATATGACCTCTGCTTAACTGGCAAATTATGGCGGTGTGTTGCAAATAAGCGCTTCTCAGCATCTGCAAGTCGCTTGATGTCTAAGATGGTAAATTTACCAGAATTTTGTGCCCTTTCCAGTAACATCAATCCCTCGAATGGCCTTTCTGAAGAAGCTTCGAGTGCGATTTCATAGATTTCTTCACCACTTGGTTCGTGTAGCATTGCTTGTGCATAACGATTCTCGAAAGTGTGTCGGTTACGACGTCTCTCGCGCTGTAATGTATTCACAGCAGCCTTTACCCTTCCAGAGAATGGCTCACGTGGTAGTGGCTGAGGATGTGAACTAGGGTAATTTCGTAACATATCAAGTTCTTCGGCAGAGTGCCTGACTCTTTCAACGAGTTGAGGGGTTCCAAATTGGTCTTCTTGATTTACCATTTCTGTTCTCTTCACGAAATTTTTCAGTATTCTCGTCGCCTCATCTGTATTGCGCTTATTTGCCGCAATATGTGAAACGTTCAGATATAATTGGAATCTCTTTGTTAGAGCGGATTTTAGTGCAGGCTCATTCTGTAATAATGCAACGGCTTCAGACCATTGTTCGGCGTGAGCGAGATGAATCAAAGCTTTGCGATGAAGCAAAATCTTGTGTTCATAATCAAAGTCTTCATGGTCACCTGCTCGCTTATAGTCGCGTGCTGCGTTCAATTGTTGATCGTTACTTACGTGTACTGCGGCTCTAGCCAATGTGTGCCAAGGAGATTGTGGGTCGTTTTCTTGATACCATGTAACAAGATTGCCCAGACCTATGTCATATTCCAAAACTAGGTGTTTGACCGCTTGCATCATTGGCATTGCAGTTACTTCTCCTGCAAGTAATCCATCAAGTAATTCTACAACACCATCAGACTTTCCGGTTTGAAGTTGCCAGGATGCTCTGTTGAGGTGTAGGGTATCGATTACTGCATTGAACAATCTTGATTCAATGTCGCTTAACTTAGCTTCACTTACACTTTTACTCAAAGTGTCAAGTACTTTGGAGTCTGCTAATCCGTCGCCTCCATCTTTGAGAGCTTGCTTACAATTATTGAATGCTTTAATTCCATTCTTATCCAATGTCTCGACAACCCAATCATCTTCGATTTGGGCTGCCCCATCAAGCATCAATATCAGTCCGCGACTAGCTGAAGAAATGATACTAGGGACGTCTGCTAATTCAACGGTTGAAAGTGCATTTCTTCGGGCTTTTCTGATAGTGCTGAAATCCCAACCCTTAGTACGTGCAGGAAGAAGATGAGCTACTAACAGTGTGGCATATGGGTTATCTGCACATCTCTGCTCATCGACTAACAATACCTCTGCCAATCTAGTTAGTTCTAGGCCTTGAGTGAACAATTCAATCGAAGAGTCGATCCCGATTGATGCACCCATGTCGTGTATCCTGCGAGCCGCCGCTAAGCGAAGTGTTGCTCCTATATCTTCATCCACAATGATTTCTGAAAGGGATTCTTCTGCTAGATTTTCAATCTGAGAGGCGAGCCATGCAAATGCATCTTCTCCCAACTTTTTGATAATCGGAATCAATGTCTCCATATTCGCATCCGATTCAACTGTTAATGAAGTCAACAATTCGGTTGCTGTGTCGGCAGAACCTTCCTTGACTAAAGCAGCCAATCTCCACCAGGTGATAATTTCCTTCTGCTGTGGGGTCGAAACTATTTCCAATCCCTTCAGCAGTTCATCACTAGAAAGTTCAGAGGCCTGTAGCGGCATTAAATGCCAAGCCGCTTTCTTCCTTGCTAAGGAAAGTTCATCTTCACCAGTCAATGAACGTGATTTGTCCCAATCCTTTGCAGTTCCTTGGCGGAGTTGGACTAAATCGCTTAGTGCTCCACTCAAATCTGAATCTGTTTTTGCTAGTTCTTTCAGAGAATCTTTACTGTCATTTCCTAGATGAATATTTAGTAAGGCGCTGATTATACTTGCATCTCCTTCCAAATTTTCTAATCCAGAAATATCTCTAAGGCCTCGCTTCCCTTTAATCTGGGCCTTGGCTTTTTGCAGAGCCACCTTTACTAAAGCATTAGAAACGTTGGTTTCGATACTTTCCAAGGCTTTGGCTAATGATTTTGCATTTGATGGATCAACCCATGTGACTGTTAAATCGAGTGATGCTTCTTCAACATCTTGTATTTCGTTTTGAGGAAATGATGCAAATTGTGCAAGTATGGGGGTTGCTTCTGCCATCTTTGCCCAAACAGGATGTACTCCTTTTGAGCTAGCAGTTTCTCGTAATCCATCTAGAATCTCGTCCCATGATTCGTCCCAATCATCTGAAAATAGTGTCTTTCTAATCAGAAGAACTGCAAGACGGAAGGATTCTGGTGAGCCGTCGTCGATCAGTACATCCTCTGCTTTAGGTAACCACTCCATAGGTCCGCTTGCAGAGCGTGCACCTCTTCTTCCACGAGCAGTTCTTCTTCCACGCATCATCGAGGAAGAGGGAGAGTCGTCATCATCGCTAGGAATTTGTAATTCGTTTAGTCCGATTAATAGAAGCGATTTCCAACGCTTCTCCAACATCATCCATTCAGGAGTTTTAGCAACTATCCTTTGGCGGGTTGTGAATGGAAGGTTGTCCTTCATTCCAGATTTGAGGCAGGATGCTAGGTTATTCTCTTGCAGCATCTCTTCACCCCTTCGGGGTGAGGCGCTAAGTCGGACGCCTTTAGAGCCATCGGCCACACAATATATTCCAAACATCCTTCATGTGGAGCCCTCTCAAGGGCAAATAATGGCAGCGATGAACACCGTTATCCTACTGCTGCATCCCATTACAGCGGTTGCAATTTTAGCATGGATGTGGTGGCAATATGGCTGGAAGCGTAAAAGTCGTGAATTGAAGGGTGAAAGCCGCCGAGAAGAAATTGAACGCCACGAAAGGGTCGGCGAGAGGATTTTGCAAGCAGCAATTCTTTCGGTATTAATCGCGTTTGCTGCAAGGTGGTATACGGGTTTAGGATTAGTTCCTGGAAGCCTGCACGGGTTCACTGGACCATTGGGGATTACCCTACTTTGGATAACTGCTCGCTGGGGCAGAAAGTCACGAAAAGATCGTGTGACCAAGGCAAAGCATGGAAGGGCTGCTGATTTGCTAATCGCATTGATGTTCTTCCACTCATTCCTCGGATTCCTTTACATCTTCAGTATTCTTTGAACCGCCCAACCATTTTGGGCTCCACCAATTCCACTTACCCATCAACCTCATAGTTGAAGGGACCACTAACGCTCTCACGATTGTGGCGTCGATCAAAATTGCTAATGCAAGTCCCAATCCAATCTGTTTCAAGATAATTACCGATGATAATCCGAATGCGCTAAACACGACAACCATGATTGCTGCAGCGCCGGTGATTAGGCGGCCAGTTCTTTGCAATCCATTTGCTACCGCCAAGGTATTATCTCCTGTTCGCTCCCATTCCTCGTGAATTCTAGATAGCATTAGGACCTCATAGTCCATCGATAATCCAAATACGATACAGAACATAATCACCGGGTTTGTTGCCTCTATCGGTTGAGGTGTGAAATTCAATAATTCGGCGCCATAGCCCCATTGGAATACAAATACCAACATACCAAATGATGCTGAAATTGATAATATATTCATTACAATAGCCTTGATTGGAATAATTATACTACGCACTTGTATGAAAATTAGAATAATTGTCGAGATGAAGATAAATGCCAAAGCCATTGGCAAATTCTCTTTGATTGCATCTAGTGTATCCAGGCTGTATGCTGCAAAGCCAGCCACTAGTAGTGTGCCTTCATCGCCGATTACCAGATCATCGATTAAAGAACTCCTTTCGTCACGAATTTGACTAACAAACTCTCTGCTATCGACTCCTGTCATTGGCCCGTCTAAAGAGAAGACAAAGAACGTGGTACTATTCGCTAAAAATTGCTGTCTTAGATATTCTCTTGTGGCATCCATTTGTGGATCTAAATCTTCACTTTGCCAAAATTCTACTACTTCATCTTCTGACATTCCAGGAACTGGCCCTAAAGCATAACCAAATCCATCGAGAACGCGAGAATCATTCGACAGTTGATTTGCCCACCTATACATCATTCGAATGTTAGATTCCTCAAGCGGGTCTTCTCCATCAAAATCGATTACTATCAATGCTGAGTTTGCTGCACTTTCTGGCCACTTCTCATCTAAGTGTTCAAATCCGACACGGGTTTCATCATCAGGAGGTAAAGCATCTCTAGAAGCCATAGAGAATTCTGCTTGGAAGAAAGGTAGTCCTGCTCCTAGGAGAATAATTAATGTTGGAATCAATACCGTCCAAGGACGTTCCATTACAGTCTTTGCAATCCTTGACCACAATCCATCTTCAGTATCGTTTTCTGTCTTGAAAGAGAATGGTAATTTCCAACCATCACTAACCTTGGTGCCAAGCATAGCAAGTATCGAAGGTAGAACCACCAATGAATAAATCATAGCAACGGTAACTGCCAATGTTCCACCGATTCCCAAACTTGGAATTCCTGTGTTTTCAAAGAATAACATTCCCATTAAACCAATACCAACTGTAACTCCACTGAAGAAGACCGCTTTACCCGCAGTTGCTACAGTCATCGCTGTCGAAGTTCTGATATCATGACCCCGATTCATTTCTTCACGGAAACGATTGACCATGAACAAGGAATAATCTATTGATACCCCTATCCCAATCAATGAAATAATATTCACAGCATATTGAGTAACATCTGTTACATTCGATAACCAGATCGTTATTCCCATAGCTGATAGTACGGTTAAAAATGCAATTCCCAATGGTAAAAATGCTGCGATAATAGTACCGAAAACAATGATTAAAATTATCAGCGACAAAGGACCAGAAACGAGTTCTGCAGTAATTAAATCGTCCTGGATCCTCTTATCGAAGATTACGTCAATTGCAACTCCGCCAGTACGCCATGTCTCAAAATCATCATCATCGATTTCTACGTCTTCCCAATTCTCAGCATACAATTCCTTGGCTTGTGAACGATCTAAGTTAATTGTTACAACATTCAATGCCCAAAACCCATCGCTATCTTCATGCACGAATTCAGTTCTCTCATCATCGGTCTTATCCCATGAATATTCAATACTGACATCGTCTTGACCTTCAAACACACTCAAAGCTTCTGTTACAGCGTTTTGCCATTCTGTTGAACTGTCATCTAGAGTCGGGTGATAGACTAGATAGGTAAATGATTGAGAGCCTTCTTCCGAGGAAAATGATTCATCGTACATCTTGCCAGCGTTCATGGATTCGAGATCGCCTTCACCCCAAGATTCTGCCCAATTAGGCCCAGTAATCATCAATGAAGCCATAGCAAAACAAGCAAGTATTCCGAACGCCAATACTTTCTTCCTATGGTCGAAGGTGAACTCTCCTAACTTGTAGAATGCTCGTTCTTCAAGCATCTTAGGGTC
>NZFU01000038.1 GCA_002689345.1 Methanobacteriota archaeon
TACATTCGATGCATTCCCATTCGATGCCAGTGAAACCCACGACACTGATAGCGATGGTGTTGGTGACAACTCCGACGCGTTCCCAGTAAATCCGATGGAACAATTCGATACCGATTTAGACGGTGTAGGTGATAATGCAGATGCTTTCCCCGATGATGCGAACGAAACTATGGATTCTGATGGAGATGGCGTTGGTGATGAGGCAGACGCATTCCCCGATGATGTGAATGAGTCAATGGATTCAGATCTCGATGGAATTGGAGATAATGCTGATGAATATCCGTTAGTTAACAATTTCATTGACAGCGATAATGATGGGATCTTAGATTTACAAGACGCATTCCCGGACGACGCAACTCAAACAAATGATTCAGATGGCGATAGATACGGAGACAACCAGTCAGGAAACAATCCCGATTTATTCACGAATGTATCTACACAATGGGCAGATACAGATGGCGACGGTTATGGTGATAATTGGGGTAACTCCTCTTGGAACTCTACACGTGTGATCGATTTCCCCGGGGAGTTTGTTGAGGGTGCAGAATTAGCCGACCATTGTCCTACAATTTCTGGCAACTCTACTACAGATGGAATCTTTGGTTGCCCGGATGGCGATGGTGACGGAATAGCAGATCAATACGACGAAGTAAATGGGTCAGCCGTAATCGAAGAAGAACCTGAACAAGAAACAGAATCCGAATCCGAATCAGAATCCGAATCCGAATCCGAATCAGAGGACGAGACATTCCTAGATTCACTGTTTTCTGGAGATTCTGAAACCGTTACTCAAACAGTTGGGTTTGGAGCAATTATACTTGCACTTCTTACCTTATTGCAAACCAACTTAGTTGCGGGCTTACTACCGGATGCCTTTAGATGGGTTCAGGTATTACGTCGCTCAAATAAACTTTCAAAAGAAGAGGTAAAGGAATTGACTTATCTTCAATCCCTTGTACAAGCGTATTATTATGATACATCAATATTGGCTGAGGAGTTTGAAAAATTACGAGCAGATTTGACTGGAAGATACATGAATAATGAAATCAAGAAAAACACTCGAGAGAAAATCTTGACATTACTTGACGACCTTCAATACATGAATCCAGAACAGATTGCAAGCATTGCAAATAGTGAAGCTTACTTTGGTTTGGCTGAAACGACTGATGTGGAAGAAAGAACAGAATTACTTGAACAAGAATTGGCAATGAGTGCAGATGTTTTCGAATCCGAGCAGATTCAAGCACCTTTGCCATCAATTCCAGATAGAAATGTTACAGGGCGAATAAGTCCTGACGATGGCCACGAGTATCTTGAGCACCCTACAGGAAGCGGAGTTTGGTTTTACAGAAATCAAACAACCAAGGAATGGGATAAGTGGGAATGATTACATCCCTAGGAAGAAGACCATTACCATGGTACTAACTCCTAGGATTAGCAGTACCTGGGTAATTAATGCTGGACCTTCTTTTTCGCTTTGCGCTTGGTCATTCCATTCTTCTTCCACAAGATTACTACAATTTCCTTCTTCAAAAATCTTCGTTTGCAATCAATTCAAATTCCAATAAAAGTCAGTTCCAATAAAAATATTCACCGTCGAAATGTAAAGTTAATCCAATTTAAATTGAGTTTCCACTATATACTCATCAGGAAACAACCTACTATGGACGAAGCAATTGCCATGCAGATAGTTGGAGTTATGGCTCTATTTATTGGAATAAAAATGAACATTGATCCAAAAGGATTCAACGAGACGATTTTTGGTAAAGAAGCGCCTGAAAGCGCTCTAGGAGAAATGAATGCTTTGCGCATGGCTGTAGGAGGCGGAGTTCTTGCAATGTCAGCAGTCAATTTAATTTGCAGTTTTACAATGGATGATTCTGCATCTATGGCTGCTTTGTTAACGGCATCTGCTGTTGGTTTTGCACTGTTTCTTGCAACGGTTGCAGGCCCTAAGTTTAGAGGCTATACAGAATCGATTCCACTACTTCCAATGATTGTTCTTCCTCTAATGATAGTGGTCAGTCTAATCGGGGCTTATGTCTGATAGAGATTGCCAAATCAACGATTAAGAACTCGAGTCCAGCGGTCATGCGCTGGAACTCCTACCACATTTAGTGTGGCGAATGATACACCTTTTGTCTGTAATAATTTAGTTCTAAAGTTGTCTAAATCTAACAAGCAGCAAGGGCAATGTGGGCGGTTAGGTTTGATGGAAATAGTGACTTCTCCGTCTTCGGCAACATCGATATTTCGAACAATATCTCTCTTAGCCCATGGTTTGTCATCATGAGGGTCTTGCCATTCAGCAGCAAGCCTTGCAACCCTTCTCTGAAGAGCAGCATGTTTTCGACTCACTCAACATCCTCCAGACGTAATTTTTCGACCTTACCTTCTGCTTCAGCAAGTTCTGTTTGACAGGATTTCAGAAGTTTTGAGCCTTCTTCAAATAATTTCAGAGTCTCATCAAGGTCAGCACCACCGGCCTCCAAAGCCGCAACGATTTCTTCAAGTCTCTTCATAGATTTTGCATAACTCATTCTTTCACCTCAGTCTGTACTCGACCATCCTTCAATACTACTGTGAGGGGGTCACCCGCCTTCAAACCGACGACACTTGTTACCGGCCTTCCATCGTCATTAATTGCCATAGAATATCCTCTATCCAGAACATTTGTAGGGTTGGTAGTAGTTAGGATTGTTTCAAACCCAGTCAGCCGATTCTTTTGCTGCATTAAGACCCTATCAATGGCAGAATTAATCCTGCCAAGAATTTGAGTTTGTTTTAGTCTAGCATTGGATATGCCGCGCATAGGAGCTGCACTTAAGCGGATTATGAAATTGCTAATCTTTTCATTGTGTCTTGAAAATAATCTATCGATAGCAAAGTCCAGCCTATCTGCAGATTGTGCGATAATTGCTACTAAATCCGCTTTGATTGGAATTACTCTTTCGATAGCATTTGAGGGAGTTGATGCTCTAATATCTGCAATCATATCGGTGACCATGAAATCCGACTCATGACCTACGGCGCTAACAATAGGGACCTGGCATTCAATCATGGCTTGACAAACAGATTCTAGGTTGAATGACCACAAATCTTCGGGAGATCCCCCGCCCCTTCCTACGATAATTAAGTCGGCTGATTTCTCTGCAATTTGGATTGCACGAACGATTTGTTTAGGAGCCTCGCCTCCCTGAACAAGAACTGGAATTATCGTATATGAAAATCCGGGCCATCTGTCTGAGATCAATCTCTCCATATCAGATAGTGCAGCACTTCCTGCCCCCGTAATAATGTGCAACTTTTTAGGGATTAATGGTGCTGAATTTCGAGGTCGATCCATTGTCCCATCTTCACGCCATTTCTGGATTAATGCTTGACGAGTTTTTTCCATTTCCCCGATACTTTTTACAGGCTGAACCCTACTTGCTTTGAATTGCATTCTACCGGTCTTGACATAGACATCAATACCTCCTAGAGCAACTAATTTCATCCCCTCTTTGATATCTTGAGATTGGAATGAATTATTTCCTCCGAACAATACACAATCAATTGAGCCTTGATTGTCTGTTAGCGTAAAGTAAGCATGGCCTGAGCGGGCAAGAGTAACCTTGGTCAATTCACCGATTATTGCGGCATTTGTAAGGTATGGTTCATTGATTAGAGCCTTGCGAGCAAGAGCCACAAATTGGCCTACCTCTACAGCCTCTCCCGCCATAATTTAACAGGGGCGTCCATGGTTCTTGAACAATGCCTTTGTCATAGGAAGGAGTTTTGAGGGGGTGGCAGGTCGCCACCTTTGTTCCAGTACGGGGTTGGCCCCTTCTTGGAATGGTGATATCATGTCAGACAATGAGCCCTCAAAGGATAATACCGATGATGAAGAGGACTGGATGTCTTATGCAAATGCAGGTTTTGGTTCAACAGATTATTCTCTTTGGGATGAATCAGAAGAAACTTCTGAGGTTGTAGCAGAACCAGAATGGGGCGATGAGAATCTTCAACTCGAAACTGGAGAAGAGGAGATTCCGGCAGCCCCTCGTCCAGCTGGTTTGAAGCACCTAGTAAGAATTGGAACTTGCAATCATTGCTTAGGTCGCGTTGGTGGAAAGAAGAGATTTGGGCAATCGAGTCTAGAATCTGGAATTGAAATCAGGGCATCAATCGTTGAAACCGATTCAACAATGTCTCAAGCGAGAGAGAACGTACCACTTTGTCCATTTTGTGAGAATCTATTCGAGGAAGCCCCACTACTTGCAGAATTGATCAAAGAGGCAATCGGCGAGAGAGAATGTTTCCGACTTCAATTAGGTGCCAGGATTCCTAAAGACCAAACCGAGGCCGAAGACCACCTTCGTAAGCGGTTTGGAGCAGGTGGTTCTGCTCCATTAAAATCTAGTTTGGTAGAAGAGGTCGCACAGCAACTAGGCGACTTGGATTTCGCTAAGAAATTAGTAATCGATAAGCCCGAAATTTTAGCCTTAATAGATGTATTAACCTTGACAGTAGAACTTGATATTCGTTCTCATTACATGTACGGCAGATATCGGAAATTGGAACGAGGAATTCCTCAAACAAAGTGGCCTTGCCGTTCCTGTAAGGGGCGAGGTTGTGAAAGATGCGATCAAACTGGAATGCAGTATCAATCATCGGTCCAGGGTCTGATTGGCGACCCCTTGCTTGAAATCTTTGGAAGTAAGGAACATGCATTCCATGGTATGGGCAGAGAGGATATCGACGTTAGATGCTTAGGCAGAGGACGCCCATTCGTAATCGAAATGAAAAAGCCAATCAAGAGGGATATCGATTGTGATTTATTGATGCAGACAATCAATGATGCTGCAAATGGTAGCCTAGAAGTTTCGGACATGAGGCACTCGAATAGAAGCGAAGTTGTTAGGGTAAAAGATACACCTGCAGAGAAGTCCTATACGATTCGTTACAGAATAGAGCCAATTACTCAATCGGAATATGATGTTTTGACCCAAGTGATGGAGATTTCGAAAAATAATCAGGACCGAAACCGCCGTCGCAAAAACCACCATCGTGGTAAGAAAAGAGAAATTAAGCAGGAAGAGGAAGAGGTTGATTATTCTCAACTGAAAAAGCCCGAATTAGTTTCTCTCTGCGAAGAGAAAGGTTTGGCCAAGAGCGGAACTAAGGATGTCTTAATCGAAAGACTATCCAATTTCAAAGAGGAAACATTACCGATGCCAGATACTGATTATGTTCTTGAAATAATGGAAAAGTTGCAGGGATGCACCCTTGCACAACGCACTCCTGAAAGAGTTGCACATCGACGAGCTGACAAGATCCGAAAGAGAAATGTCATTGAAACATCTAACCCTTCAATCAATGTTGACGATGATGGAAAAATGATAGCTGAATTCAGCCTAAGATGTGAATCTGGTACCTATGTGAAAGAAACCGTTCATGGCGACGGAGGAAGGACACAGCCCTCAATCGCCTCGCTAATTAAGGCAAAATGTACAGTCGAATGGCTCGATGTTGCCGATATCCATGCAGATTAGGCGCGTCGCGGTGCTTATATGGCCCGGGTAGGTCGGCAGGTTGCTTCGAATGGTCTTATGACACGAGAAGCAGGTTGCGATAACCATGCAGAAATCAAAAGGGCAACGCCAAGGCACACGTTCTATTCTACGTCGTAGACGTCATCAAAAGGGGCGTGTAAACATCAGCCGCATCATGCACAACTACGCTGAGGGCGACCGTGTTGCTATCGTTCTAGATGGTGGCCAACAGATGGGAATGCCTCATCGCAGATTTCAAGGTAGAACTGGATTTATCCAAGGACGCCAAGGCAAAGCATGGGTTGTTGCAGTTAAGGACGGCAACATGAAGAAGACAGTTGTCGCACGCCCGGAACACCTTAAACCACTGGAGTGATTATGATGGATGATGAAGGAACTTTCACAGATTATTCCTCAGTTAGAGATTTACTACTCGATGCCCAAGAGCGTCGTGGTTTCTTGACATATGAGCAAAAGGCTGCTCTACAGCACGCTGAATGGGCTGCAAGTAACAACCGTAACGGTTACTCAACTGAACCAAAGGTTTTCTCAGATATCTTCAATGCAATTATGGAGATTGAATTATTCCAAAAGTATCCTGAATTGGCTGCTAAGCTGGCTGAATTGATGCCAATGCATTCCGACGACGTCCGAGCTGTAATCGCTAGCCGTCGTATATCGATTGATGGTGGAGATGTTGAGTCCGTACTCGATATCGTACGCCAACATGTCGGTGTCGAATGAAACCACGACTACCGGTGAGCACTATGCGTAATGATCATCGAGGCGGGCAGCGTAGAAACAATCAGCGCTCCGATAAGCCTGACCCTTTACTGAAGGTTGAATGGTGTAGAGTCATCGACCACCCGGAGTCTGATGGTGTAATAGTCGTTGTAACCGAGCCAGCTCTTCACGTAATTCGCCTACGACCTAAGTCTGGTGCCGATTTACAGATGGTAGGCGCTCGTATTTACATGGGTATAGACCACTCCAAGAGAGAAGTGGTTCAGGATATTCTAGGGTTTGCTAGAATTCGCGACTTATCGAATGCAGCAGCAACCGAACTCCCAGTAGTTATTCAGCAAATGATTGAGGATTCGCCAGAGGTATTTATCCAGCAATTTTTCAACCGTGCTGGGAATTTATCTTTGAAAATGCACGCATTCGAATTATTATCTGGTGTAGGTAATAAGAAAGCTATGGAAATGGTTGCAAAGAGAGGCCGTGCTGGATGGGAGAACTTCTCACAATTGGATGAAGATTGTAATATTGCAGCATCAGAACTACTTGCAAAGCGTTTCGTTTCAGAAATACAAGACCGAAGTCTAGAGCCTCGCCTTTTGGACCTTCTACTAAGACAGGAGGAGTGAATACTATGGGCCATGGTGCCCGTGTTTTGATTGAACGCCTGCGTATGCGTCAGGACAATATTAAGGCGCTAGGTCAACACTTTTTGAATAATGAAGAAGTTCTTGATGAGACCATGAGGCTTGCTGGTATTACCCCCGAAGATCACGTGATTGAAGTAGGCCCTGGGCCCGGAGTTTTAACTGAAAGATTACTTGAAACAGGTTGTACCTTGACATCTATCGAGATAGACCCGGGGGCAAGTGAATTTCTTCGAGATACATTTCCTAATATCGATTTAATCGAGGGTGATGCTCTTCAGGTAAAATGGCCGAATGCTAACAAGGTTGTAGCCAATATTCCTTACCAAATATCCTCTCCTCTAATCGACATCATAACACGAACACCATCTATTGAACAGGTCGTTATTCTTGTTCAAGAAGAATTCGCGGAGCGATTGGTTGTTGAATGGGAAAGTGATAGAGGTAGTTTAGGAATGTGCACAATGCTCGATTGGGATTGTACTTTCGAAATGAGAGTAGGGCCACATTGTTTCACACCTTCTCCTCAAATACATTCACGTTTAGTGACCATGACTAGAATTGAATCTCCCGAGAATTCCAAGCTGACAAAATTATTGATTCGGCAAGCATTTTCTCAGAGACGTAAAAAAATCAGAAATACCCTTTCAAAAGCTCCAAAAAGAATTGCCAGAGTTAACGGTTGGCACGCAAAAGCATATCGTGATGCGATGCAGTCTATCGATTGTGAATTTATTGATGAGAGGCCTGAAGATTTAGAAATAGATGATTGGCTAGAATTATCCCGACTTCTTGAAGACGCGCGAGCGGCGATGGGTTGACATCTAACCGCCCACTCGGCTCGTCCCGTCGGAGGGGTGCACATGGCAAAGAAGGACACATATCTGGCTCTACTTCGTCGAGGAATCGACGAGACTACAGCAATGCAATTGGCAGATGCTGGAATCAAGATTGGAGATCTAAAAAAGATCGATAAAAATCAACTTGTTGAAAATTATGGACTGAAGCCTGATATTGCAGAAGGTGTATTGGAAATAATTACTGCTGGACCACAATCTCACGGTAAGGAGAGATTCCTTTCCAAGGTTCTTGCACCTGAGCGCAAACCGGAAAGCAAAATCGAGGAATTAAAATTCCAGCGTAAGCAAAAGGATGTACTCTCTGAATTAGCTGAGCAAAAAGAACGTCTTAAACTCGCTAAGGTAGAAGCATTCCGTGCTCAGAAATTAGTGATGAACAGACTTGGTAAGACTGTTGAACTAATCGTAAAATTAGAAAATAATCTACACGATGAAGGCAAGGATGACCAGAAGGTCAAGATTCGTGACCAATTGGAAACAAGAGGTCTTGAAGCAGCCCGTGACCATGAAATGTTGGAACTAGAAGGAACTCCTCAAGACATTGTTGACTTCCGCCGCAAGATTGTTCCGGAACTAATTCTGCATGCATGCCCACAATGTAATGAGGAAATGGACCCTAGAACTAGCAGAAACCCGGATGACTCTGAAAACTGGTCATTCATTTGTTGGGAATGTGAAACTCCATTTTCGCCAGGTCTGTCATCGACAGTTGACAAATTAATGGAGAATGGTGGCCGAGTGGAAATCGATCCCGATGCTCGTCCTAGAAACCCGGTTCCTCCAAAACCTGCTTCACAAGATTTCGCTACAATCAACCAGTTGGTAAAGGATGAATTGAAGCAGACGGGAGCAGATGCAGACTCGATGACTCAAGCAGCCGAACAATCGGTATTGACTAGTGGATTGATGAGCATCAATGACTGGATTGACCAGACATTAGCGGCTAAAGGATACATCCAGGCACAAGAAGACCGTGAAGACTTCATCTTGCGAACTGGAGCTGGCGCTACCAAGTTCAACAAGTGGATGAAGAAAGCAGGACTTTACTTCAACAAGCAAACTGGAAGATGGTCACGTTGGGAAGACCGTTGAGGTGCTTCTAATGGGCCTCATCCGTTTCCTTCGTGGTGCAAAACTTCTAGGGCAAACGAATGAAATTCCTGGAAAGTCATTGGTTGAACATGCCCATGCAGCCAATGTTGACATTCCAACCAATTGCACAAGTGGTAATTGTGGCTCATGTATGGTTACTCTATTATCGGGAGAAGTAAGTCTTCCAAACCCGCTAACTCCCGGTCTCGATGAAGAGATTGTCGAAGATGGCGCTAGATTGGGATGTATCGGGATTCCATCAGGCGATGTTGATATCGATATTTTACCACCAATTTGAGGTTGTATTATGGAAATTCCATTTTGGGTTTGGGCTCTAAACATCGTCGGAGTAATTGCCGCAGTCTGGTTTTTGTCATGGCGTTTGAAATCTAAATTAGCCGAAGTCGAAGAGCGGCATGTAATGAGTGGCATAAAACATCGAAACCGCCTTGATGAGTCAGAATAAACCCCAAATGGATTTGCTCATTCTTCTTGAGTCGAATTCGGTTTTGGTTGAACAAACCCTAAAGCGGCAGTTGTGAGTACCATTGAAGCGATTAGAGAGAGAATAATCATCATCGATGAGAACAATCCAAACGTATTGAATAGACCCATTGAGGATGTAGCGATTATCGAGAATCCAGCAACATCAGAAATTGCAGAGCCCACCAATGCTAGTGCACAAGCCCCACCTACTCCGTGTAGAGCTTGTTTGTGACTTCTTCCATTTTCCTTTTCTTCGCGATACCTCTCGGTAACATGTATACAATAATCAATACCAACTCCCAGAGATATCGTAGCGATAGTCACAGTCACGATGTTGAGAGAGTATCCAAGTGCATAAATCAGTCCATATAGCCAGATAACAACCAACAAAATCGGTGTTAGGGATACCATTGCCTGTTTAACAGAACGGAAACCAATAGACAAAGTGATCAGCACGAATACTGAACCTAGGAATAGAGAGGATTGCATTTCAGATTGCATCTTGTCGCTAGCAACGAATCGGATTATTGGTTTACCAGTTAGCATAACCCAAGTTAATGGCTTATCTTCTTCTACATCACCAGGCTCCTCCCAAGTTCCAGATGATAGGTTTAGTAGTGGGCTCAAATCTCGCTTGACTTCCTCCAATCCAGGACCCATGGTAGGGAAATTTTCAGGTGAAGTAATTCCAAATCGAATAATCATCATGTCATACGTAATCTCATTGCCCTCTGTTGAAAGCCAGACTCTCTCTGGGTCGATTTCTTCACTCGGTGCAATGTACAAATCTACAAGCGAAGATGGAACTTCAGTGCCTGGAATTCCATCTAGAGAAAGTACTCCGTAAAAGAAAATGATACAGTCCCGGTCTTCGAAATTTGGAGTGCTGAACAGCCCTGTAGTCTCACACCCGGATTCATTGAAACCTCTGTCCCAGAACGGTGTGGCATCACTCAACATAGATGCAGATGCAGCATAAACAAATTCGTCTACAGCTAGAATGTCAACAGTACCATCTGGTGTGCGAGTCAATTTATCAGCAACACCATCGGTCTTTTTATCGGCATTCAATCTGAAGTCGTTTATCGATCTGAACACATCTGGGTCAGCAACATCTCCTTCGATCAATAGCATTGCAGGCTCTCCCTCATCGGAAAATCTGTTTGTGACAATGTCAACACCTATTGCGAAATCTGATTCTTCATCAAGGAAATCATCAACTGCGAAATCCCCTTCTAATTGCATCATTCCCCAGGCTGCAGGAATAGTTAGTAGTAGACAGATGAGTGCAATGATAACCGGTCTTTTTCCAGTACCTGAAAGCACTGCGATTTTTTGCAAGCGTTCCTTTTTCATAAATCTATGACTTATTTCCGGGGTAGTGTTTTTGCCACGTTTTTCCATCCATTGGTCGAATGAAACTCTAACCAATGGCACCCATATTCCTGTTAGCAAAAATGCAGCTAGAACACCAAGAGCGGCTTCTACACCAAAAGACCTCAAGGCTGCAACATCACTGAAGAGATTCGCTCCAAACGCAGCCATAGTAGTAAGGGATGTTAGCATAATCGCTCTGCCAACACGATTAACAGTAACCTTTCCAGCATCGATTGAATCTTTACCTAAACCACGTTCTTCTTTGTATCTATGAAGGGCATGTAACGAATCGTCAATTCCTAGTGCTAGCACAAGAATTGGTAATAGATTAGAGAATTGAGAGCGCGAAATAATATCTAGGCCAAGCCAACCAAACAATGAGGCTGCATGACCAATCATACCCTGCATCCACAACAAAGCACCACCTAATGCCATAGATACAATCGCAACATCAGACCATCTTCTCAACGACGCATATAGCAAAATTATGATCACAAAACCCATCGCAAAAATCAATCCACCTGAGTTTTGTAATTCACGATTAACCTCTACATTTACCGCTTGACCAACCAGTAATGTTAGTGAATTATTATCATGACTACGCAGATGACCTTCTAGATTCATCATCGACCATTCTACTGAACAAGGAGACTCGAGTGTTTGACAATATTCTGATGTATAGTTAGGTGGATGTAATAGTAATTCAATACCACTTAGTCTGTATCCTCCAATAACTGTTCCATCATCACTAAATTCGATATTGGTTTCAGAATGGGCGTCTTTCCAAGTATTTGTCCAACCCGCTTCCTCTAAAGCGGCTCTATCTAATTGTACAAGTAACCAAGACGCAGATGCAGACCATCGCCCAGGGCCCGGTCTAGCATTATCCCAAGTTCCATCCACATTGAGGGAGCCACCGATCGGGCCGCCAACAATTCCTGCATTTTCATCAGCACTGACAAATCCTCTATCGAGTGATAGCCATCTAAGGAAGTCAGAACCATTAGACATAGCCATTCTATTTGCTGCTAGGTCAATATGTACCTGAGTGAGTTCAGGGTCATCAAACGTAAGGCATTCCAAATCAGGGAATGCAGTAGTAGCACAATCAGACCAATCAGTGACAGGAGGTTTAGGCCCCGTAAGGGTCATTGAAGTCTGAGTAAGTATTGATTCATTAGCCATGAAACCCCTGAATATATCTGCCAAACTCATTACTCCGCCTGTCTGTAAACCTGTTACATCATTGATGAACGGTTTCATGTAATTACCAAGTTCGTGGTTTCTGATGATCTCATGCTTAGATTCAATCTCACGAAGAACGGTTAGATTGAGAATACCTCCATCGATATCTGTGACACCTTGCCATTTCTCACCTTCAGGGATTATTTCGTCTGCTTGAGCGAAGTTTGTCCAATCAGGGGTTCCATCATCCAGCATTGGGACCGGGACAGGAGTAGACCCTACATCGGTTGGATCTCGTACACTAACTACGAAACCTAGAATAATTTCAGTTGTTGAAAAATCATCATTGATTTTTCTCTCTGCATCCAGTTCAGGCGATTCCATGTCATAAGATTCCATGTCGATTGGCTCTAATGCTTTCATAGCACCCGGAATCATGAGAATAGTGAGGATAAACACGGCAATGTGAACCTTTTTTCTATGAGGCACTAAAAATTTGGATAGTGCATCAAAGTCTGCCATATCATTTTCTCAAATCTTCTTGTTATTGAACAGTTGTATTCATGTGTGTGGTATGTAACGCAGGTCCGTGCGGGGGTCGCCCAGCTTGGTCAACGGCGGTGGGTTTAGGTCCCATTCCTTATTGGTTCGCAGGTTCGAATCCTGCCCCCCGCATCTAGTCTAATCGCTACACTGAACTTTATTTTTAGAGTCCGGAATCTCTGAGTGATTCTAGAGAATCTCTTTGAGAATCATCAAGTTCTTCGATTTCAGCAAGGACAAATTCGATGTCAATATCCTTGACTCGTTGCCTATCGCCCACTTGAGAAAGTGGTGGAATCGTAATTTTTCCTTTCACACCTGAAGGTAGGGTAACCGTGACCTTTCCTCCAAGAACTAATGTCGAATATGTGACTTCTATTTCCTTTACGATTCGGTCTCCATCCCAATGACATCCTTCTCCCGGGTCAATTCTAATTTTGACAATTAAATCACCATTAATTCCTTGAGGATGACCATGACCTTGGTCCTTTAATCGGATTTCTTTACCATGTTTTGAATTCGGTTTTACTGTGACATTAAGTGTGCGGCGCTTTCTATCTATACTGCCATGACTACCTGGAATAAGTTGGGTGTATGTCAATTTGTATGAGCCCCCGCTCTTCGCTTCATCTTGAGTAAGATCTAGCCATGATGTAGCATTATGCCCCCTTTCTTGAGGAGGACGAGCCCCTCCTCTGTGTTGTTGGTGACCGGCTCGACTTTTGTCAAACATTTGCGACAGAACATCTTCCATTCCACCCATTCCTCCAAATCCGCCCATGCCTCCGAACGGATTTCCTCCTCCGCCGCCCATTCCCGAGAACATTTGCTCTTGTTCGTGTTTGCGCCGAGATTCTGCAGTTCCTATTGCATCATATGCGGCTTGGACTTCTTTGAAACGAGACTCTGCATTAGGAGAACCGTCATTTCTATCCGGGTGGAATTGGCGAGCAAGTTTGCGAAAAGCCTTCTTTATTTCAGCATCACTTGCTCCTCGTGATACACCGAGAACCTGATATGGGTCTCTCTCCGCCATGGTGCCATCGAGGCGCGGGTCTGCTTTGAATCAGTCGATAATTGGCCGCCTCTTGTACCGCTGAGGTTAAATGAGGGTCATAAGTCGCCATCAACCCCTGAGGTGAAACCATGTCAGATGAAAAAGAACAAAAGCGCTCCTTTGAGGACAAAGTCCAGGACAAGCAAGACGCTATTGAGGCGCAGTTCCGTAAGATATCACGCGGAAGCTGGGCACGAATTATTCGAATGGCTCGTAAGCCTACTCCACAAGAGTTCAAGCAAACATCAATCATTTGTGGAATCGGTCTATTCGTTCTAGGTTTCATCGGATTCGTTATGCTAGTGTTGATGGACAATTTCATCCCATGGATTATTCACGATGTCTTCGGCATCTGATTTGGAGGAATTAAATTGACTGACGCATTTATCGCATTTGTTCGCCACGAAGAAGAATTACTACTTCTGCGCCGCTCGAAATCGGATTCCGACTCTCCTGCCCTTTGGGATGGAGTTTATGGAATTGGAGACAATGAAGAAGACGTACTAAACCGAGTTGCAGAATGTACTGGTATTCCTTTGGAAGACTTAGAGTATGTTCGAGCTGGACCTGCATTGGGTATTGACATCGGTGGACGCTTACAGGACATTGCTCCATGTCTAGTCGTTTCTTCTAGCAAAGAAGTAACTCCTGCAGGACGCTATATCGAGTCCACATGGGTCGACCCGGGGCACATTCAGAACTACAACTGTATTTTCGCAGATTTAGATATGGAAAACAGTGAGAAACTATTCCGTGAAATGTACGGTTCAGTAGCTGGTTATCTTTTCATTGTAAAGACAGCAATCGGTTCAGAAAAGAGAGTTGCAGATGAAATGCAAGCTCGTCTAATGGGATCAGGTTCTCTATCGAAAATCCAAGATGATATCTATGCGATTCTCCATCCTAATGGAATGCGCGGATATGTCATGGTAGAATCAAGCGCTCTTCATCATGTAGAGAAGTTGATTGGACGCTCTGGTGGTCGTGACCCCAAGGCTCGCCGTGGACTAAACCAAACACCATTGAAGAACGCAAAAACCGTTCTTCCAGGTGAAGCACCTCTCAAAGATATCCTTCCATATTTGGAGCCAAAGGCAGTTACCAGCGGTATCGAAGTAGGATGTATTGTCGAAATCGTAACCGGTGCATTCAAGGGCGAAAAGGCTCGTGTAACCAGTGTTGCAGAAACCAAAGAAGAAGTCAGTATGGAGTTGTACGAACAACCTATTCCTATGACTCTCAAGATGCGTGGAGACCATGTCCGTGTCATCGAGAGAGTAGAATGATTGCGCGCGGCGCGATTAAATAGGGGAGGCAAGTCGGCAACTTGCTCACGTCCGTGTGAGTAACAGAGGTGTACAAACATGCCAAAGCCTTGGACAAGCCATCTTATCATCAAAGCATTAGGTGTAAA
>NZFU01000039.1 GCA_002689345.1 Methanobacteriota archaeon
AGCCATTTTTCACCATCCCATTGATGGTGGCCTTCGGGGCTTATGGTGCCGATATCCGTAGAAGGCGCCTGTTCCACGGCCTCTTCGCTTTGGTCTGGGAATTTGGGGATTTGAACTGAATCGGGCCGAACACCTGTTTCTTGCTCTTGATTATTCTGTGAGGTTTGCTTTTTTGTTGTCCTTCGTGGTTGCCAGTCGGAACCATCCCATGCCCACAGGCCGTCATTGCTTACTTTGGCAAAATCGGCTGTTTTTCGACCATCCCAACTCAGGAGGTCATCAGGGCCCGACTCTTTGCTCTCCACAGTTACCGCAGACTTTAGTTGATATTATTCCTTCTGCGACTTTCTTCGTATCTTGAATTGCGGTCGGTTCGTGTATGTCCGGTTCTGCATGAGACCCTCGTTCACAACCTAACTAGATGCAAGTAATTCACTAATTCTGACAGACTTGACCACAAGCAGCAAAGAATACTAATCGGTTTCAGATTCTCTAAATCAACTTACAGTTGTGATGAGTGTAAATCGGTCGTCACCAAAATAAATCCTAACTTCGACTTCTGATGTTTCTTCATCACAATCAGCCCAGCTGCTGTCCTTTGCTGTCCATGTATCACCCGTCTGTGGGTTTTCAATATCTACGCCTGTGTAATCTCCGGGAGAAAATCCTCCTTCGACAAATATTGTACCGTTAGCATTGATACAGTATGCAGACATGTAATATCCGTAATCATCACCCCATCCGTTCTCTTGTTCTGTGAGAAGCGTAGACCAGTCTCCTGCATCGTCTAATGTCACGGTGACAATGCTTTCTGAAGTGCCGGTGCCAATGGTGTCGGCATGATCTGCGAGGCTGAAAGTGGGATAAGACGGGCAAGATGAGGTTGCACCAGTGACCCAATCGGCATCTGATTGTGGAATACCAAATGCAGAATAATATGTGTCTTGAACATCGAGCGGACTGACCGGAGAGTAACCCTCTGCACTGCCTGCGATACCGTCGAACACCATGGGCACATACGATTTTGCTCCATCATCGTCCTCTGCAATGACCATCAAGTTCTTCTGAATCATGATAGAACATGGCATATCGTCATAGTTCTCTGCCTGAATGTAGTTATTTCCTACTTCCATTGGAATAATGAATGAACCTCCGTAAACATCGCCACCAATAGAAGTTACAGGTGTTTGGTCGCTCAACATGCCTGAGTTTGATGAAAACGGAATGTCGATCACTCCGTCGGAATCATAATCCAGGCCAATTGAAACGATAGTACCGTCCAAATCCATTGCAGACCATGACAGATAGACCATTCTTGAATAGGTTCCATCGCCGTCATCGGCCAAAGCATCATCATCTGAGCTGACGAAATTAGCCGTGACTATAGGGGCGGAGTTGAGGAGGACATTTGCGTTTGGACCACCAATTTCGACAACTTGCCACCCGGTTGACATGCATGCCTGAAAGTTGGTATCAGCTTCAACATAGTACAATCGCCCTTGGGTTGTTGAATCGCATGTAGGAAGATCATTTGATGTAGGAACATAGTAGGTTGGCCAATCATCACTTAATTCGGGGATTACCTCGTCTCCGTCAGTGGTTTCAACTTCAGAATCTCCGATACAACCTGATAGTCCAGAAGTCATCATCAATAAACAAAGCAAAATTACAATTTTTCTCATAGTTTTCCTGTTTGAATGAGGGTTAATAATGGTGCTTACACATGTGTACGAATAAAAATGAATTGATATTATGAAGTGGATAAACGGACTCCCTTGGTATGCATTTGATACTGCTTCTTCTTGCTTGG
Source organism: Methanobacteriota archaeon (assembly GCA_002689345.1). GTDB lineage: Archaea > Thermoplasmatota > Poseidoniia > Poseidoniales > Poseidoniaceae > MGIIa-K1. Next base: position 1,811 of record NZFU01000039.1, read on the forward strand.
TATTTAGGAATCAGATTCTGTTCATGTAGGAACGAAACCTATCTCCAAGAAACTGGCTCTCGCCGACTTCTTCGAACCCAGCCATTGGATCTGGAGCGTTTTTTCCTCCAATAACCCAAGTCAATACATCGACCATACCTTTGGCACGGGAAAATTTAGCAGCCGCTCTACGACAACCCTCCTTGTCTCGAATTCGTTTGCGATGTTTGAACTTGGCTCTTTGCTCCAACACTTGTTCTTGAGCTTCTGCTAACATCCACTCAATTTCCGTCCAAGACTTTGTGTAAGTAGGTATTGTTTTCATTCAAATCAACTTCCTATGTCTAATCCAACTTTCCTTCATCATTCTGAATCCCCAAAACATCAGGAGGAGAGAAATCAAAAGTTCAACAGTCAATGCGATAGAATTAACAATCTCTGTCATGGTTGGGCCATTTGTGACGATAGAATGGATTCTATCTTTGTAAAATTAATACTTCAATATATTCTATACTCACGTAAACAACATACTTGACGCGCCCCTTAGAACGAAAGAAGAAATCATACTTGCTAAAGCAAAGGGGTAATCTCCGATATTGCGCTATCTGTTCACCAAAGGTTATACATTCTGAAACGGTGGAGGGTTTATGGACAAACACAAGGCGATTTTTTTCACTCTAGTCATGATTTCTGCAACATTAGCAGGCTGCACAGAACCAACTCGAGGACTTGACACAGATGGTGATGGTGTAGATGACGCATTTGATTTGTGTCCAGATACAGATCCTACCCTTACTGTCAATGCAGATGGATGTGCTGATAATCAATTAGATGATGATGGTGATGGTATCATGAATGATAGAGACCTTTGTCCTACAACACCTCCTGGCACCATTGTTGGCCCTGATGGTTGTGCTCTTCCAGATACGGATGGCGACGGCGTTATTGATGCTGAAGACCTTTGTCCTAACACACCTGCGGGAGCAACAGTCAATGCAGATGGCTGTGCTCTTACCCAATTGGATACTGATGGCGATGGAGTAAATGATGCTGATGATGCCTGCCCAAACACAGCCCCTGGAATGACAGTTGATGCTTTTGGATGTGATGATTCTGATGGTGATGGAGTTGCTGATACTGACGATTTGTGTCCGAACACTCCTCAAGGAAGTGTAATTGACGCTAATGGCTGTGCACAATCCCAACTTGACAGCGACTTTGACCATATCGCAGACAGCGATGACCTCTGTCCAAACACTCCGTACCAGCAAGCATCAACCGGTAATGTCGATGAGGAAGGATGTCATGGCGGATACGTTTTAGCCTGGGACATGGGTGGTATTTGGGGAGGAAATACTAGCCACGGGTGGATTGGAGAAGTTGATGGAGAACTTGTATCTCAACGAGTGATACAAATTGAAGAAACAGATTTTGGGTTTGCAGCATTAAGATCTGACGGACTTGTCCACTCATGGGGGATGTATGTTGCTGCCGTACAAGTCGTACAAGATGTGACTCAACTAGAATCTACCTATGGCGCATATGCTGCCTTGAAGGAGGATGGTTCTGTAGTCTCATGGGGTTGCGATTTGCAGGGGAACTGCGATGATTTGGAGGCTGGTTCAGACCAATCCTTGGTTGCCTCGGATTTGGCGTCTGGAGTCACTAAAATTTATTCAAGCACATATGCATTTGCAGCATTAAAGACCGACGGCTCTGTCGTTACTTGGGGTTATCCTGCCTGGGGAGGCGACAGCTCGTCAGTAAGTTCTGAACTTAGTTCTGGAGTTGTTGAAATTTATTCTTCACGATGGTCGTTTGCTGCATTAAAGTCAGATGGTTCTGTTGTTACTTGGGGTCGTCCGAATTTCGGTGGAGATAGCACTTCAGTAAGTTCCGATTTAAATTCAGGCGTCGTTAAGATAATACCCTCATCAGGTGCTTTTGCTGCTATCAAGTTGGATGGCTCAGTCGTTACGTGGGGAGGTTCCGATCATGGGGGGGATAGCACTTCTGTGAGTTCAGATTTGAGTTCAAATGTAATCACAATCTCAACCTTCTCTGATTTCAAACATAAAGGAGCTGTAACTATTCACAATGGAGCAGCATTTGCTGCAGTAAAGTCAGATGGTTCTGTAGTTACCTGGGGTCATTCTGATTACGGTGGAGATAGTAGTTCGGTCAGTTCTGATCTTAGTTCAGGCGTTGAACAAGTCTTTGCCACCAAGGGTGCATTTGCGGCTTTAAAATCGGATGGAACTGTAATTGTCTGGGGTGATTCAGACAGCGGAGGAATTGGTGCACCTACTAGTAATGACATTTCTCAAATCATGTCAACGCATAATGGGTTTTTGGCTATCAAATCGGATGGTTCTGTTAGTATTTGGGGAGAGCAAGCGATTTTCGGAAATGGTCACACTATCGGGAGTTACGATATTATTTTAGCAAATCATTATGCTTTCCTAATCCAGACGGATGACGAACTACACATTTTCCCTGAGCAAACGTCTTGTGATGATCCAAATTCTGATGAATATGGGACTTCTGGATCCACAATTTGTATGCCGAGGAATATAACAGGACAGATAACGTTGTTTGTTACTGCCGCCTACGCACGTGCGGTAATAATAGAAAATTGATCTCTTTTCTAGACGCTACCCTCTGATTCAGACACTATACTCGATTACTGTCACATCGCTTACTTGGAAGAAAATGAACATGATAAACACGAATATTCCAATGAATTTGTGATAAGGTCTTGATTCTGTAAAAGCAGCAGCGACTGCCGCACAGCCAACTATGAATGGTGGTATCGCCATCATCGGTTGATCGAATAAAGAATAATTTACAGCTGATGAAGTGAATAAAGAGAATGCTACTATTGAGAAAAAGGCTTGATGCACAGAATAGTAGTGTTTCTCCAAATCGATTTCTCCTGCGTCTGTTGCTTTGGGAAGAACTAGAGTTGTAAAGAAGTATATCGAGGCTAAATTTGTGACGAGGAACCAATATTGAGCGTAATGCCATTCGTTTAGATCAATTGAGAGTTGCCATAGGCCCCACCATGCAAACACAGACCACATAGTTACGGTTACAACCCATAAAGAATTCAGCCAGTAGGTCTTGACTCTGTCTCTTATCTCGTACAAATCGGTTACTGCACGCAAAATGTGGGAGAGAGCCAATCCCAGGATTAATGAACAAAAAATTGTGACGAACTCGAAAGGGGACATCTGCATATCTATCAGCAAATGATATTGATAGACACTCTATAATCAAATAGTCCAATGGAAGAGTCTTTTCTCAATTAGCGGCGGCGACGTTGTTTTTGGTTGCGCTGTGCACGAGCTTGTGCTGCTCTTGCTTTGTTTGCACCTTTTCGTTGTGAGCGGGCGCGCTTGTCGCCAACTTTAGGGCCACGTCTTTGCGCTTCTTTCTCGTCACTACGCTGATCTTTCTGCATCTGGCGCCATTGACCGCCAATCAATTGAAGAATTTCTTCTTTGGTTGATGCTCCAATCGATTCTCCTGCTCCTTTCTTTGAAACCCAAAGGCGACCTTCTTTAGCGTGGGGTCTACTTGGATGAGATACCCTTTCTTCGCGCTTTACTTTTTTGAGACCTAAAGCGCGTGATGCGATAAACAGTCCTTCTAGGTCTGGTTTTAGGACGCTAGAATCTTTAGGAACACGTCTACCACTACGACGACTAGACTTGGCATCGAAGTAGCCAGGCCAGACAGAAATGCGGTCTGGATTGTGGTCCATGTCAACCCCTCAGTGGGTGGTTGGCTTTGAACCCATTCAAAGTACGACACCGTTCAGAACACCATCGTGTCCTGGACGTGAAGTGATTTTGACTTGTCCTTTGTTGGTATCAACGACTGCACCCTTGGTTAGGATGTTACGACGAATGTAGTTCGGATTTGCGTCGTTTTGAACGACATTGGTAATTGTTGCAATGGAAGACTTTCCATCTTTTCCGTTGACTGTGCAACGGTTATCTGAAAGTACACGGACTAGTGTGTTGCCACCAGTCTTGCGGTAAATCTTTCTTTTTGGTTCCCCAATCAAAGCAAATTGCTTCTCAGAGGAAATTTCGGTGCTGCGCTTTCCACGAGAAGGAACGCGACGTCCACCGGTTGACTTGCGACGAGAAATTCCGTGCCACTGTGCCATATTGATTGTCTCCAGCGGCTTGGCGACCAGCCGTTCGTATTTGAAGGGTATGCCTCAAACACAATCTGCAGAGTGGGTCATGATGCACTCTCCATCGACGTACAGAGAGGCTATGAGTGCATCATTGGCTCTCAAAGGGCCAACTCCTGACGGAGTTCCTGTAAAGAGAATATCACCACTCCTTATTGGAGCCCATTTTGCAAGCTTTTCGATTAATTCCTCAGGAGTCCAACTCATTTCTGTAAGAGAGCCTCTTTGCACTTCTGTTTTGTTAAGCGATAATGAATATTCAGCATTAGGGTTGTATTCTATCCATTCGCCGATCACGGAACTGCCCCTGAATGCTTTTGCCTCCGCCCATGGCAGGCGATTTTGTTTCAAATTATCTTGAATACTTCTTTTTGTCAAATCCAATCCAATTGCCATGTGCGTGGGTTGTAAATCATGCCCGATTTTCAACACTAATTCAATTTCATGGTGTACGTCTCCTTGGCAGGTATCGATAGTCCCAAATTCAGTGATACTTGATGTCGGTTTAAGGAAAAATACCGGTTCTTGCGGAATTGGATTTCCCAATTCTTGCGCATGTTTGGGATAGGTTCGGATTGCGCACCATACGTCCATGTTAATGCCAAGAGTGCTAGGCTCATCAAACCGAAGGGTCAAACCTGAGATGCCTTACGGCATAATATGGCGAAGGACTGGCAAATTAAGAAACGCCGGCCGGTTCGAAGAAAGCATATCGCTCCACTTCTCAAAGATTTAGAAGAAGCCCTCGGTATTGATTTGGCTGTTGATGGGGCTTTTCTTGAGATGGCAGATTATGGGCCATGGAAGATGGTTCTAGTCGACAGAGTTCCTTTGGCAGTAGAGTTGATGAATCCAGAAGATGAAAGGGTGGTATTCCTAACACTGCGCGGTTTCTTAGCCCATCCTTGTGAAAAGAGGTTTGTCGAAGTTGACCATGGCGCTATTCCATTTTTGATGAAAGGTGCTGATTGTATGGTCGCAGGCATTCATAACGCCGATTCTGGGATTAAAGAAGGAGACCTTGTTTGGGTTAGAGATCAAACCCATAAGAGGCCTTTAGCCATAGGATGGGCTACAAAAGATGGGGATAACCTAGTAGAAGAATTAAAAGGAAAGGGTCTCAAAAACATTCATTGGGTAGGTGATGAATTATGGGAGATGGAATTGTGAACTCTAGAGTTTTAAGTTGTATTTTGATGAGTTTGGCGCTTCTCAACACTGTATCTGCAGCAGACACTGAGGGTGGAGTAAATATTGAACCCGATATTGATGAGACAATCTTTAGCGAGATTAGTCATACAGAAACTACTACTGATTTGGACGAATGGGAAATTACATTGACTCTAAATGATGAGGCTTTTAACAACAATACTTCATTCACACTAACCACTCAAATCTGTGTTAATGAGGGCTACTGCCTTCCTCCAGAAATAGCAACGCTTGCAAGTGATGATGATAAAATATTCACATCTTCAGTCACTACAATTGATGATCACACCTACGTAAATTGGAAGGTAAAGGCGACATATGCCGATGATGATAACACAACCGAAAAGTTTCCTTCTTCGGGATATTACAAAACTTGGTCCGATTGTTGGTTTAATGATAATGAGTGGGGAGGAGATAACTGCCCCGGGGATGAGGAAGATGATGGGTTCCTTCCATCCATAGGCATCGTATTTGCTGCTAGTGCAGTATTGCTAGCTGCAATTATTCGCCACGAATAAATTCCACAAGACGTTCGATAAATCGGCGTTGTTCAGGACCGAAATCTGTAATGATTACTTCTATTCCAGTTGCATCTAGTTTAGCATCTAAAAATCCACGGCGGTTAACATCAGAGTTAACCAATGGCAGATTTTCTAAACTTAGTGAAAAGTGGACACCTTGTTCAGTAGCCTTGATTTTCATTTCTTTGCAGATTGAATCCTGTATCAATTTAAGTAATTCTTCAGGTGATTCTCCACCACCATAGGCTGAAAGAAAACCTAAGTCTGTCTCATTTTGCTCGATGAGATGGTCTAATCCTCTTCCGCCCATATTTCCACCTCATACTGGAGATTGAACAAAGTTCCATCCTACAACTTGACCCGTGTTTGCATCCATGGCAAGTGAAAGAGCGTTATCCCATTGTATACCATTATCTGATGAAATCCATGACCTGGTTAAATCAAGTGTTGTTGCGCCAGTATCTCCGGAATTTAGGCGGTTGAGTAAATCGGTATATTCACTATCGGGTGTGACCACTAATATCCCCACTCTTGTTTCAGGATGATATTGCCCTGACGAGGTAAAGAAGCCATCATCACCACTAAGTTCGGGATATTTACTTTGATCACTCAAATCTTCCTCCAACATCTCGATACTCAATACTGAAGGTATGTCGTCCCTACTATGAGCAACTGAATCATCATGCCCTCCATGGGCAATGTAAGTACAATTTGCATCACTTGGCTCCCCAGATACATCTAATTCCACCCAACCAGAATTTGGGTCTGAACTGACCCAAGAAATATTCCAACGAGTTGTCCCATTATCGCTACTACGGTCATCCCTGGCCCTCCAAATGTAGCCATCATCATTATTCAATGCCGAATTGGCAGCAACTGCTTCTGAGGCATGTCCTGATGTCAAACAACCAATAGCATCTTCCAAGGTCTGCAAGCGAAGACTGCTGTTGTCTGGCATATGAAACTCATTATCTCCCCAATCGATAAGTTGTTCAGAAGTTGGAACGTGTGCGCCTGCATTAGGAGCTGAAGAATAACTACGACCTAAGTCCAGTAATTTTTCACCTCTTGTTAGTGTGTTTTTCGACATATCTAATGAAAGACTGAGGCGTCCTTCGGGAAGAACATAATCAGCAAATGTTTCACTTAGTGTTCCACATGAAGATTTATCGCCTTCATTGCCTGAAATCTGGATGTCTACATTCTGTTTTACAGCCCAGGGTGAATCCTCAGTTATCCACATTGTAATTCGAGCATGCCCGAAACAATTGTCTCTAATTTGGCGGTTCTCCATAGATACCTTCCACAATTCTTCATCGCCAATTTCCTCAGTACCAATTACGTTCCATTCCCATCCTAGGTGAGTTCCGTTAGTCCCGGTATCGATTAATTGCGTTCCCATCATTTCACGAAGTTCAACTGGTGAGACGACGATTGCTACGCCAGGAGCGATGTCTTCCAATAGGCCCAAAACCCCTCCAAGTCCATATGACATTGTAGTTCCTTGAGTATAATCTTCTCCTAAATTTAATTTCCAATCGGCCTTAGTTGAGATTACATCTCGTTCCGAAATCTCGGTCCATGATTTGGTATTGACCTCTAGATTTCCTCCAACGGAATAAATTGAAGTCCCTGTACTGCATTCATCAGGACTTAGAATTTTAGGATTGTAACTCTTGAGAGCTATCGAATCGAAATTTCGTTTCTGTTCTTTTTCTACAGTAAGCCAATCAAGCCCATATGCTCCTTTTGCTCTAACGACCCCAATTAATGAATCGTCGGGCTCGAAAGATAATTCATCCGCCCCTCCATTTGTTACAGAAGATGTCCCTGTACCCGAGAATGTCATCAACAATCGACAGGATTTGTTCAATTGCTCAACATTGACATTTTCTCTAACGAATTCAACGTATTCTCCTGTGACTTCCATTTCGCCATTCAATACGGTGAATTCCATTGAATCTCCGTAGCGTAAGTCGTCCGCAGTAAAGGGTTGAAGTTGATTACTAACATACCAATACCAACCGCCGGTTGCAAGGAGTATTGTTAACAGGATTGCTGCGGTTTTTGGATTTTTTATTTGATCCATCAATGTAACTGCTGATGTTGTCTTTGGAGCAGTTGGTTTCTTTTCCTCTTCAACATCCTCTATTACTTCAGCCTCAATAACTTCAGCAACAAGAATTTCATCTTCCTCCTCTATGGCGGGAAGTGGTACTGTTTCTGCCTCTTCTAATGAAATTGAGTCCTCACTAAAATGTTCATTCAATCTAGCGATTAAATCGGCTTTACGGCCGGCGGCTGAGAGGCCGTTGTCCTTACACATAACCTTCAATTCGGCTACTGTGTGAGAAGACGAGACATATGATGTTGGCTCACTCATCAATATTGACGGGGACTTCACCCTCTTTCAATGGTGGGTATAGATGTGGCCCTTACAGGGCCATATTAAGCATCGGATTCAACATACGGAATATATTGGCCTTCGTGGAAAGTGTAGACGGTTTGGTCATAAGTTCCATCCGGTAATTTACGGAAGAACCAGCCATCTCCTTGGGCCTCGTACTCATCGCTAGATTCTGCGGTTTCAGAAGCTGGTTGCTCACTGGGTTCTGGCTCAGGTGTTGATTCATCAGGTACAGGTTCTGGAGTGGTATCTACTGCTTCTGGCTCAGGTGAAGGTTCGGGAGTGGTTTCC
>NZFU01000040.1 GCA_002689345.1 Methanobacteriota archaeon
AATAAAATTTGGATTTTCGACGGGTATCCAATAGCACTTGGCGCCAAATCTCGCACTATCCACATGATCTAGATTTGGTGAATCTATCCATTTCTCCGGGTCAGGATTACTACAATTTTCATCACCTCTCCAATCTCTAAATGTCACAAAATACATGGTTCCACTTGTTATCCCGTTTTCACCTTCTACAAAATCCGTATCAAAAATATAAAGAGAACCATCTTGAGCATATCCTCTTGGCATGAAAGTATACTCTGTTTCGTCTTCTGGAAATAAGAAATAAGTTAGAATACTTGAAAGAAGAATAAATATTAATATTACGGAATAAATTTTCCTTTTTGCATAAAATTTCATTTTCCAATTATCATTAGGGTTTAATTCAGCTGACGATGGTTCTATAATTTGAGAAGCCTGCGTATGGCTTTGAATATTAGGAGTCCATTCTGTCCCATTCCACAGAAAATTTCCATCAGGGCTCAAAATAGGTGCTATCATGTATTAATGTTGACTCTTGGGAGTAAAATAGTTCCGGTAAATGAATGTATAACTAATTGATTAGGATAATTTCGAAGGGGCTATCCCAAACCCCTTTGCATTTTTTCCGATACAAAGGGGGTTCAGTGGGCCGATACAGACGCTACCCTTTGCTCAGATATTTTGGCCTGAGGCCGCCATTAGTAGTCCAAGGAATGGAGGACTCGGCTTCTCTGGTCGGCTCTTGAATTCAGGATGGTATTGGACGCCGACATAGTATGGGTGGCCATCGAGTTCGAAGATTTCACAACGTTGTCCAGTCTCATCTTTACCGACATAGACCAAACCTTCTGCCTCGATTTTTGAAATAAGATCTGGATTTACCTCATACCTGTGCCGATGCCTTTCATCAACTTGGGAATGGCCACCATACAGGCGCTTTGTCATACAATCATCGACTTGGAAGATTGTTGGGCGGCTACCCAATCGCATAGTTCCTCCCAAATGGGTTTTCGAAATTTCAGGCATGAACACTACAGCTGGATGGGGAGTGTTCTCGTCGAATTCTGTAGAATTTGCACCTTCTAATCCTAGGACATTTCGGCAGAATTCAATTGTTGCAACCTGTAATCCAAGACAGATTCCAAGATATGGTACGTTGTTACAACGTGCATAATTTGCAGCTAGTATCTTTCCTTCTATGCCACGATCTCCAAATCCACCAGGAACCAAAATTCCATCTGCAGATTTGAGAACATCCCAATCAGAATGGGATGAATCATCAAGATTGCTAGCCTCTATCCAATCGATTACGAGATTGCGGTTAACGGCATATGATGCGTGTTGCAGACTCTTGATTACTGAAAGATATGAATCGGTCAAGCCTGTGTACTTTCCAACCATTGCAATATGGATATCTTCGCCAAGGTTGTCAACACGGTCTGCCATTTTTTCCCATCTGGACATCAAATCGGTTGCATTACAATCAATTCCTAATGCCTCACAGATTCCTTGGTCGCGCAGCAGTAGTGGAACTCGATAGATATTGGAGACATCATGAGCACTCATTACTGCGTTTGGTGAAACATGGCAGAATGCTGCAAGTTTTTCTCTAGTCTCTTGGGCTAGCGGTTCTTCGGCTCGACATACTAGTACATCAGGGCTAATTCCTAATCCTCGTAATTCTTTGACTGTGTGCTGAGTCGGTTTGGTTTTTTGCTCGCCTACAGGCCCCATAACTGGAACTAATGAAACATGTACAAAGCAAACATTTTCTCTTCCTACACGGAATTGGAATTGTCTCAATGCTTCAATGAAGGGTGAACTTTCAATATCGCCAACAGTTCCACCTAATTCGATAACACAAGCATCTGGCATCTCTCCTGAACCATCTGCAGAAACCGCAGCGATTCTCTCAATCCAATCTTGAACTGAATCTGTAACATGAGGAATAACCTGTACCGTTTTTCCAAGATAATCGCCTCTTCTCTCTGCTTCAATTACCTCGGAGTATATCTTACCAGTTGTGATATTGTTATCCCTATACAGATTCAAATCACAAAACCGTTCATAATTTCCTAAATCGAGGTCGGCTTCACCGCCATCATCGAGAACGAATACTTCTCCATGCTCGAATGGAGACATGGTTCCTGCATCGCTATTTAGGTAAGGATCTATCTTGATTGCAGTGACTTTCAGACCTGCACTCTTGAGAAGAACGCCGATGCTAGACGCAGTAACACCTTTGCCTAGTCCGCTGAGGACGCCACCTGAGACGACGACATATTTCATGCTCTTCAACGGGCTTTGAGCCCGTCGCGCCTCCCCTTTCAACATTGGGTCGCGGCCGGTTTAATGAAAAACCGTATCAAAAGTCCAAGACTACTTTCCCACAAAGGCCACTGCGAGTAAGTTTCATGCCTTTCTGGAAGTCATCTATTCCTAAACGATGAGTTACGATTGTTTCAACATCGATGTCGCCGGAGGCTAATAATTCGTACATTATATCCCAAGTTGACCACATTTTTCGACCATTTATTCCTTTGAGATGCAAATATCTGAACACCAAATCGTTCATTGGAACCTCTGGATTTGAAGTTCCATATACAGATAGTACGTTTAGATAACCTCCCATCCTTGTAGAATGGATTGAATTTGCTAAAGCAGCGGGAGAGCCAGAGAATTCACACGAGTTGTCTACTCCTCTTCCATTGGTTGCTGCTAGAATTTCTGCCACGATATCTTGGCCTTTACCCAATACTAAATCAGCACCCAATTTTCTAGCAATATCCATTCTGTAATTATTATCCCAATCAATAGCAATGACTTTCTTTGCACCCATTGCTTTGGCTGCATTAACTGCAAAAAGTCCGATTGGCCCTAAGCCATGAATTGCAATGGTTGCATCTTTTACTGGGCCGCCTGTCAATGTGTGAATCGCATTACCAAGAGGGTCTTGGATTGAACCATGTAGTGAATCTAAGCCTTCAGGAGTGTGTCGTGCATTGGTTGCATCTATTGAAAAATAAGGTGCAAAGGCCCCATTATTGTGGACTCCAAATATTGAACCATTTTCACAAATATGTGCATTCCCTTCTTCACAGCGTGGACAATTCCAACACGCTAGATGACATTCGATGGCTACCTGGTCTCCGACTTTATGAGTGTCAACATCTTCCCCAATAGCAACGATTTGTCCGCAGGTCTCATGACCTGTTATCGTACCTAATGGAACCTCTTTGCTACTCCATTCATCCCACAACCAAATGTGAAGGTCGGTCCCACATATGCTGGTTGAGGCTGTTTTTACTAGGACTTCTTTTGGCCCAGGAATTGGTACAGGGTGCTCGATTAAATCGAAACCATCCTCTTCATCTCTCACCTTGGTCCAAGCCATCATGGTGGTTGGAGGCTCGGACATATCTATGCCAGAGAGAAGACCGTTCTTGAGCGTATCCTCATTCGGCTCCAAAGCCTTGAAGCATTTCTTGGGCCTCATCAGGGACTTGAGCATCCATTTGAGCCCATAATACATCATCGATTCTCAAAATACTAATCGCCGCTTCGGTAGCGCCGGATATTGCTTGTTTTGTGATTTTCAATGGCTCAAATACTCCTCGGGAAATCGTGTCTTTTGGCTCACCATCAATAAGATCTAATCCGATGAAGTCTCCCTCAAGGCTATGTGCTGCAGTTAATTTCAGTAGAGAATCTATACCGTCATAGCCAGCGTTTGTTGCTAGAGCCCTAGGAATAGATTCAAGCGCATCAGCCCAGGCTTCTATTGCCATTTGTTCACGACCAGGGACTGATTCAGCATGTCTTCTAAGACGGCGCCCTAAAGCGACTTGTGTAGCACCTGCTCCTGGCAATAAAACAGGTTCTTCCAATAACTGACAAGCAACACCGAGGCCATCTGCAAAGCATCGTTCTACTTCATCGATCACTCCATCTGTACTTCCTCTAGCGATTAGTGTTGCACCACTATCTTCGGCATCTAGAATCCAATGATTTATGCCCCCGCGTAATTCTTCACGGGTTTTGATGAATGCGCCCAAGTCCTGCTTGGTTGCTCGGCCAGCATCAGGTACTAGATTAGCACCACATGATCGAGACAATAAATCCAAATCTTTCTTCTCGACTCTGCGATATGTAAGAATTCCATGGTTTGCTAGTGCTTGTCGGGCTTCTTCATCGACGCCTTCCTTACAAACTAGCATATTACAACCAATCTCTACCAAGTTATCTACTTGTGAAAGAAGAGATTTTGATTCTGCTTTTCTGAATGCATCAAGCATTCCTGCTGAGGTTATATTCAGTTTGGTATCGAGATGTGGCTGACGCCTTTCTAAACCGCCATCCAAAATCAGAATGGAACCAGGCCCGCCCCTTTCCTTCATCTCTGGGTGAATACGACTCTTGGCTAATGCTAATCCAGTAATCAATGTTGTATCTAACATCGAGCCGCCACTTTGTTTGATGACTTTTACTCTGGTAGGGTCTGCGCGGCCATTGGACAAAATCAACTCTCCAGCCTCCAATGATAGTTTGGCAAGATGCTTCTCCATAGCTTGGTCGAGTTTGCCTGCTAATGAGGTTTCAATCGCTGCTTGGATTTGTTCTACATTGGCTTCAATGACTAATTCACCTAAAGCATCTAATGAAAATTGTTCTGCTTGTGCAAAGCCTCTAGCAATAGTTGCAGGATGAACTCCTTGCCTTACCAGTTGCCAAGCATTACGAAGCATTTCAGCGCAAATGACAACGGTTGTTGTTGTACCGTCTCTAGCAACTCTATCCTGAGTTGATGAGGCACTGATTATCATTTTAGCAACAGGATGCTCAACTCTAGCGGTCTCGAGTACAGTAACTCCATCATTGGTCACCAAGGTTCTTCCTTGGTCATCAACCAATAGTTTGTCCAGGCCCTTCGGACCTAGTGTTGAGCGTACCGCTCCTGCTAGTGCGATAGCGGCTTGCACATTCTTGCGTAATGCCTCGCGGCCGCTTGTTCTCTGTGTTGATTCGAGAATAGTCTCTTCCGCCATCGGCCTTCCGACTCAATCTCATGCCTTGAAACCTGTTGAAGAATAATCGGCGTTTAGTTCATATATGGGCAACTGCTCCGACTATACAACCGATGGTTAAGTAGTGGGGTGAGATTGATGGCGGAAGACTGGGAAGAAAAGATGCTAGAACAGATGGCAGAGATGTTTCAGAATATGGGAATGACTGTCGATATCGATCAACTGAAAGCCCTAATGAATCAATTCCGTTCTCAGTTTGATTCGATGGGTATCAATCCTGAAAGGCTCGCCAAGGGAGATGTCAATTTCAACTTCGACATCTCAAATTTGATGAAACTCTTCCAATCTGGTATGCCAATTGAAGAAATGCTCTCCAACTTAGGAGTTGATGTCAAGGTGGACGCATCTCCAGCGGAAGTAACGATTGAAGATGATGAACCTGACAACGATATTCTCCGATTACCCGCAGATGACATCTATCTCTCTGGATGGAATATGTCTGTGACTGTTGATTTTTCAACTCGAACAGATATTGAAGAAATAGAACTTGCACTATCTAGTGGCGGAGAGCTACTACAAGTTCTCTCTGATCCAACCGAACCACCGCTAGCTCAAATCGAATTGCCACACCAATGTGAGGATGTAGTCGATTGGTCGCTGAATAATGGTATTTTGGACATTACACTCAAACTATCCCCCCAGGGGCCTGCTTTAGGCACACCTAGTGAGGATATCGACAATGATATCGAAGATGATTTTTCTCCAGTCGCATCTGATGTAAGTGTTGATCTTGCAGATGACGATGATGATGATGAAGATGGAGGAATCCCGATTTTTTAATCGGAATTAAGGATGTGAAAAAATGGCAAAAAGTAGTGTTATTGGAATAGACCTAGGAACAACCAATTCTTGCGTTGCAACAATAGAAAATGGTGAAGCGGTAGTAATTGCAAATGCAGAAGGAGCTAGAACTACTCCTTCTGTAGTGGCATTCTCCAAAGATGGCGGAGAGCGTATGGTTGGAGTAACTGCAAAAAGACAAGCAGTTACCAATCATGAAAGAACTATGATCTCTGTAAAAAGACATATGGGGACTGATTGGTCGACCAAAGTCGATGATTCAGACTACACGCCGCAAGAAGTTTCTGCATTCATTTTACAAAAGCTAAAGGCTGATGCTGAAGCTTATCTTGGAGTCACTGTAAAGCAGGCTGTAATTACATGTCCTGCTTACTTTACCGATGCTCAGCGTAAAGCGACAAAGGATGCTGGAAGAATTGCTGGACTCGAAGTTCTGAGAATTATCAATGAGCCAACTGCTGCGGCATTGGCTTATGGTGTGGACAAAGAAGAAGACCAGACAATCCTAGTATACGATTTAGGAGGAGGTACCTTCGATGTATCTGTTCTTGAAATCTACGATGTTGATGGTCAACCTCAGATTGAAGTCAAGGCTACTGCAGGAAATAACAAACTCGGTGGCGATGACTTTGATGAGGTACTAATCGATTACTTAGTTGCAGAATACAAGAAATCATCAGGTATTGATCTGGCTAAAGATGTCCAGGCTATGAGCCGTTTGAAAGAGGCTGCAGAAAAGGCAAAAATCGAATTATCGGGGACTGGACAATCTCAAGTAAATCTTCCATTCATTACCATGAAGGACGGTCAACCAGAACACTTGGACATCACTGTGTCTCGTTCTAAGTTCGAAGAATTGATTGCTCCTCTGGTCGAGAAAACAATGAAGCCTACAAGACAAGCTATGAAGGATTCTGGTATGTCTAAAGGTGAAGTTGACAAGGTAATCTTAGTTGGTGGTTCAACCCGTGTACCAGCAGTTCAAACTGCTATTGAGAAAGAAACGGGTAAGGCTCCATTCAAGGGAATTAACCCTGATGAAGCAGTAGCCATGGGTGCTGCATTACAAGCGGGAATCATTGCTGGAGATGAGGGCGTTTCAGATATTCTTCTTCTCGATGTTACACCTCTTACCCTAGGTATCGAAACACTAGGTGGAGTTACTACAACAATGATTGAACGTAATACAACAATTCCAAGTCGCCGCTCAGAAGTATTCTCAACTGCAAGTGATAACCAACCAGCTGTAGAGATTCATGTCTTACAAGGTGAGAGAGAATTTGCCAAGGATAACGTAAGCCTTGGACAATTCCATCTAATGGGAATCCCTCCTGCACCACGTGGTATGCCACAAATTGAAGTTACATTCGATATTGATGCGAATGGAATTGTCAATGTTTCTGCTAAGGACAAAGGAACCGGTAAAGAACAATCGATTAAGATTGAATCGGACACATCACTTAGCGAAGATGAAATCCAGTCAAAGATTGCCGAGGCTGAAGAATTTGCTGAGGCGGATAAGCGCTTGAAATCTCAAGTTGAAATGAGAAATATGGCAGACCAGATTGTCTATCAGACTCGAAGAACTGTCGAAGAGGCTGGAGAAAAACTCAGTGACGAGGATAAGGAACCTGTCCTTTCTAAGGTTGATGAACTCGAAGCATTACTTCAAAATGAAGAAGGTGAAAGCAAAGAACTCGATGATATCGATGAGGCTGCTGTACAAGCTAAGGTCAAAGAAATCGAAGAAGGAATGCATGCTATTTCCGCAAAACTGTATGAAGCAGCGGCTGCAGAAATGGCCGAACAAGAAGATGCTGGCGCAGAACCATCAAGTGATGATGGTGTTGTTGATGCTGACTTCGAAGTTGTTGACGAAGACTGATTACCAAAGGAATGGAATTGCACTAAAGGTCAACATGATCAATGGTACAATGATTGCTTCGGTAGTTGAGCGTAGCCCCGAGATAACAGATAATTCGGTACCCCTGTGCAGATGAACTTGCATACCGATGTCCTTGTTTCCTCGAACTACGAGATGTGAACTTGGAATTGTTTCATCGATTCCATCTTCTTTCTCTTCAGAAGTACGAGTTTCTACTCGACCCAAGCAATATACTGGGTCACCAGAAGCTAGAACCCAAACCGTCCAACGCCATCTTCCAGATTCCCAATTGTGTAACTGTTCACCCAGATTGACTTTCTTCCAAGAGTCGGGGTCTATGAGAATTCCACCGGTCCCATCGTGTAGAATGAAATTCGTATTTCCATCATCTGTCCGCCTAGTATGCCATGAACAAGATTCTTTGCCATCACTATCTTTAGTACAAACGTATTCCTCTTCTTTCCATCTGTAAGCGACTACGCCTTCGACTTTACGAGAAGAACTACCACCAACATTCACACTTATTGTTCCCTCTGGACCGGGCCTAACTTGGCCAACCAATTCTGCTGGACCAACGGCAACGCTTCGAACTCGACTCGTAGCAGTATCGATGATATTGTGTACTAATTTCCACTTTTTCCAAGCAAAGAATAACCATACCAAATTGAATACAATAATTACAATTCTCAAAATATTTCCTAACAATAAATGGGTGCTTTCACCGTGTCTTGCCAATAAATCACTAGCCAACCAAAGTGAAGTGATGATGAAAATAATTCCATTTACCGAATACAGGGTTAAAGTTGCAGGAGAAGGTGTGCCTATCACATCTGGGTGTTCCTCGATTAAATCTCCATCAGCATTTGCCGCATAGGCATTATCTGGCCATGTCTCATAACCGGGAGGAGGAAGGACCCAATCCGAATTATCTAGCCCCCTGATAGGACCTTCTGCTGGAGCAAGTGATCCTGGCTTTCCGTGTACGAATGGTAGATTGCCCCACCTTTTTCTGAGATTCTTTATGTCATTTGAGAGAGATGTCGGAGTTGTAATCATCATGATTAAAGATGCGACAATGATAAGCAGCAAAGACACTCTTTGAGCATCTTCCCTCTCTGTTCTTTCACCTGGCTCCAAACCTTCAGCCCCTACAGAAAGCAATGCAAGATTATCATCGTGCTTCACCATGAAAATTTCAATCACATCGCCCTCTTCAACAGCCCAAGGGTCATAGTACTCATTAGCGCAAGACCTGTCTATTGTATTGACTTCAGGGCCCATTTCATCAGACCATTTCAACAAAAATGATTCACCGGTTGAAACTGAGGAAACAATCAATGGGTCATCATAAATATCGACATAATCGGTACAATTTTCTCCATCCGAATCATATTCCCAATATCCTTCGACTAGAGTTCCTTCCTCGATCAAGACATCCATTAAAACGAAATTTGCTGAATCGCCTTGGTGTTCCCAGCCCGTACCCAGATTCACCTGATTTTCATCTGAAATATCTTCTAATGATTCGATTACTATCGCTTCAGATGTGGGTGGAACATCAGGAATACCAAGGCTGATGCTGAGCATTATAGCTGCCGCAACATACAGCAATATTGCAATAACCCATGGAATAATTTTCTTCCATGTATGAGGGAATGTGAATTGGAAAAATCCATGGTTGAGAGAAGTGTGGTCAATTGTATTACTTCCCGACATATTTTGGCCTAATGTGACCGAGTTATGATTGAATCGCCTTCCAATAACCCAAATTTACGATTTGTATCCCGTCGAATAATTTCCGCTAAAATAAAATTGTAGGCAGCAGAAATGACTCCAGAATAGGACAATGTTGAATATACGTCTCTATCGCCTTTTATTCATGGCAGACGTAATGGCAATGTTGGAGCAAATCCGAGCCGCGAGTGGACACGCTGATACCGTTGGGTTATCTGATGATGTAATCCAAGATTTTGCCGCTAGGGATAACTCACTTATTCGGGCGATTGAAGAGGCGTCTCAGAAACAAAATACATTCCCTGCAGAACAGTTGATGATGGATGAATCAGAACTCGTAACACTATTACAGGCTGACTTTGTCAACTTCTATGCGCCAGCAACCGTAAATCCATATGTGGCAATTTCAGGTAGTGGGCCTTGGATTGTAACTTCACACGGTGCTGTATTACACGATAATGGTGGATATGGAATGTTAGGCGGCGGGCATGGGCCTACTGAAATCATTTCAGCCATGAGTGAAAACCATGTTATGGCGAATGTTATGACACCTTCTTTCAGTCAAGCTAGGCTTTCTGCTGCCCTAAAGAAAGAATTAGGTCATACAAGAGGAAATTGTCCATTTTCAAAATTCATCTGTATGAATTCAGGATCTGAATCTATGACGGTTGCCATGAGGATTTGTGATGTTAATTCGAAAATGATGACTGGTCCCGGTGGGCGTCATGAAGGGAAGCCTGTAAAATTACTAGCTATTGAAAGAGCATTTCATGGTAGAACCGATAGACCTGCTCAGATTTCACATTCTTGTAAAGAATCATATGACAAAAATCTGAAAACATTCTCCGAGAGAGATAACCTGATTCTTGTTCCATCGAACGATATTGATGCATTGCGTAGTGCGTTCTCTATGGCTGAGACAAATGGTTACTTTATCGAATCGATGTCAATTGAGCCGGTACAAGGAGAAGGAAATCCAGGTCAATGTATTGACAGAGATTTCTATGATGAAGCTAGACGCTTGACAAATGAGAATGGCTCTATGTTAATTATCGATTCAATTCAAGCTGGTATTCGTGGTCAAGGAACTCTTTCTATCGTGGATTATGCTGGATTCCAAGATGCTGAAGCGCCTGACCTAGAAACCTGGTCGAAGGCCCTAAATGCAGGCCAATACCCATTATCTGTTCTTGGATTGAATGAACGTGCTGCAGAATTGTATGTTGTTGGAATCTATGGCAATACTATGACAACCAATCCTCGTGCATTAGAAACTGCTGTTGCAGTCCTTGAAAGAATCACTCCAGAATTACGACAAAATATTCGTGACAGAGGTGTCGAATTTGTAGACAAGTTGAATGCTCTGGCTGAAGAATTACCAGGAACTATAACCAAAGTCCAAGGAACTGGATTACTAATTTCTGCTGAATTAGAACCTACAAAAATGAAAGTTGTGGGATTCGATGATGTTGAAGTCTGGTGCAGAAAGCATGGTCTCGGTGTAATTCACGGCGGAATGAATGCTCTAAGGTATACACCTCACTTTAATATCACAAGCGAAGAAGTAGATCTAGTAATCAACATCACTAGGGATGCAATCAAACATTTCAATCAATGATTACTGTCCAGTAATCAAATGGTGAAGTGTTCTAACATGGATACCTGTAGCTCCATTCTTCACCAGCTTGTTCGACTTAGCGCCCCATGCAGTTCCCGCGATATCTAGATGCGCCCATGGTATTTGTTCGTCTGAATCTGCCATGTTTGGAATGAATTGCTTTAGGAATGCTGCTGCGGTATTAGAACCTCCCCAGCGACCAGCGCCTAGGTTGCGTACATCTGCAATCTTTGAATCGGTCATCTCCTTCTCAAATGCCTTGAATAATGGCATAGGCCAAGCGATTTCTCCACAGTGTTCTCCTGCTTCCTTGATATTGTTTAGAAGTTCGCCATCGTTAGACCAAAGTCCACTTGCTTCATGTCCTAAAGCAACTACAACAGCTCCAGTCAGTGTTGCTAAATCGATAATATATGATGGATTAAGATGTGTTCCTGTGTACCATAATCCATCTGAAAGAACCAATCGTCCTTCAGCATCAGTATTCAAAACTTCAACAGTCTTTCCAGAGTATGTAGTGATTACGTCACCCGGTCGTTGAGCATTTGAGGAAGGCATGTTTTCCGCCATACATGTCACACCGATTACTCGGTCTTCATGTCCACTAGCAACCAATGCTTTCATGACTCCAAAAGTAGTTGCAGAGCCGTGCATGTCATACTTCATTTCATCCATTGAAGGCGACGGTTTAATCGATATACCACCTGTATCGAAAGTAATTCCTTTTCCAACGATACAAGGGCTTGGGCCTGGTTTATCCCCATTGATTTCAAAAATCACCATACATGGTTTGCGATATGAACCCATTCCAACTCCGACAAGTCCGCCCATTCCTAGAGACCTTGCCTCATCGTAGTTGATGACCTTGACATCGACATTGTCATGCTCAGCTCCGAATGCAATCGCTTGCTCAGCAAAAGCCATTGGATAGAGGTCGTTTGGTGGTGCATTTCCTAAATCTCTAGCAAGATAAACTCCAGTTGCTACTGCAGATGATAATTCAGCAGATTTTTGTAAATCCTCAGTCTTACTATCTTCGCAAGTAACATGTGCAGTTATTTCCACATCATCTGAATCATCTTCATCATCCTTTGATTTGTAGTGATCATATGAATAATCTCGAAGGATCATTCCTTCAACGAATGCGCCCATGTGTTCGCTTTCCATTCCATGGAATTTGACTGTCACCGTCTTTCCATGAATCTTTTTCAGGCTAGCTGTTACCTTTGCTCCAGATTCGCGCATGGATTGTAAAGAGGCGTCATCTTGCTTTCCTAATCCGATAAGAAGTGCTTTGCCGCCTTCGGTTCCTGCAAGGGTCATTGCGGTGCCAGCTTTAGCTTTGAAGTCGCCATCTTCAAGAATAATTTCAATCTGATTTTTTAAACTTCGATGTACTCCAGATTCGCTACCTGAAACCATACTTTTGCTATCTTGCCATAATGGCAGAACTAGGGTTCCGTTGATGTTTTCATGGGTGTCTACTATTACCTTCATTGGCTCACCAAGCAGGGGCAGTGGTGCTTGGCTCTTGAAGATGCGCCCGAACCGGCTCATTCAATTAATTCAGCTTCTAGAGGAATTTCATCATCTAAATCGAATGGATTTTCTTCCTTGGACCACCAAAATGCAAATCCAATAACAAATAATGGAATCGCTCCAGCTTGTAGCGCCCAAACTAATGATTCCATGGATTGGGCTAGGAACCCTACAGTATAGGGCCCTACATTCACACTTTCGTTAACCCATGCTGCAGAATTGATTACTCTTTTCTGATAAGAAAATCTCCATTCCCCTCCCTCGTGGTCAAAACCGGTGCTTGTAACTGTGGTTGTACCACTAGCATTAGCTGTGAAATTACTTGACTGCCATAGTATATCATCACCATTTACATATTGTAAAGTTGCATTTCTAGTACTAGCGTGACCAAGATTGCTAACTGTAAATGTAACTTCATCGCCATCGAGAGAAAATTCATCCAACACTAGACGAGCCCGCCAATACCAAACGTTGTCAATAAGATATCTCATAACATCCATTTCTTCCTCTAATCTATCGTCTAGTGATTCAAATGAACCTGGAACAAACTGTTCATCATCAGTCTCGAATGTGAAAGTTGGGAACCCCATTACTCCATACCCGTAGTCCCTACTAGTACCGCAATTCGGATACAACCCTTGATTCGCATTTTGAATCGGAATGTCTGAGATATTTGCATGAACTTCATCTCTGATTCCGTGGAATAACTCCCAATCAGAAGGTTGGTCAGGCCATTTGCCCCAAGGATAGAGCATTATCCAAACCCCAGTATGCATAGTAACGTAAAGGTCTGCGTCTGGAACTACGGTATTCATGTAATTCGAATTTGAGCTGGTTTCTGATTCACTGAATGCACTACTTCCTGGCTGGGTAGTAGGACAAGTATTCCAATAGTGGTCATAGTTTCTATTCAAATCAACTTGATTGATATTCCATCTGGTATCAAAATCATTTCCATCTGGGTTTAGCATTATTAGAACATGGATTTCAGAATTTTGCAATACTCGGACTGCCTCTTCATTACCATCATTCCAGCCGTTGATATACCATTTAGCAGAAAGCCATGCCAATGCTGTACCCAAATATTCGTTGCCATGGTGACCTCCATCGATGTAGATGATTTCTTTGGCTGTACCATCTTCTTTAGTTTCCATTGACCAATCAGAGATTCTTACCACCCACAGGGTCTTTCCTAATTCTGACTCACCTATATCTGCCAGATCTACAATCTCGGGATAATCATCAGCCCATTCATTCACTTCAAGTGTGAGAGCAGCCCAAGACATGAGTACATGGTTGTCTATTGGTTCACCTGGCCATGCTTGTTCAGCACTAACTATGACGGGTAGAACGACAAGTGCCGCAAGGAATACCGCGAGTCCGCGCATAAATCTCCCAAGAGTCGTTAAGCCATCAACCTGACTATTCGAAGTTCCCTTGCCGGGAAATTGGTTATACCTGAGGAGTTAGTCCGCCGTAACATGGTTGTAATTGAATGTCCATATTGTGATGAAGATATCGAAATGGATGATGACGCATCTGGATTATTTGATTGCCCATACTGTGACCAAGAATTTGAATGGGGCACAGATGAAGAAGAAGAAGAAGAAGAATATATCCCGGCTAGGAATCGAACCTCAAAAACTCCAAAATCAGTGTATATTGATTATCCAGATAATCCTACACTAAGGTTAACAGCAGGAGTAATATTTTCAATTGTAATGGGAATTTATGCAGTATTATCACTGTTCTTGATATTTGGTGGGTTATTTGTAGCCTCGGTTGAAAGCGATATTGGCGATGCTACCGGTGTTGAGACAGGCGGAATTGGAATCGTTGTTGTATTGATAGGATTTGTAATGTTAGGAATATATTCCACAGGCATATACTTTGGAGTGCAGATGGCTAAGGGTAGATTCTTTGCATTAATTGTTTGTTCGGTGGTATCTGTTCTTTCTTTAATCATGACGTTTGTAACGTGGGCTACTGAAGATGGAGATGAATGTACCAAATGGGAGGCCGACCCCTTCAGCGGGTGGGAGCAGTGTGTTGAATGGGGGAGCGCACCCTTCCCATGGTTTGATGTCGTTCTTTGGACAGGAATGATCGCTATGTTAGCGTCATTAATATTCGTACCTAAATTCAGAAGTCAATTTTACTGATTCGAGAAATTAATCCTAATTGAGGATATATGAGAATAGAATAGGTGCAACAATAGTTGCATCTGATTCAATCATGTGCATTGGCGTGCCTGGTGCTAATTTACCCCATGTGATCTTCTCACTAGGTGGAGCGCCAGAATAGCCCCCATAAGAGGTCGTAGATTCTGAGATTTGAGCAAACCAACCCCATAGTGGTGCTTTTTCTTGCATGTCTTGTCTTAGCATTGGCACTACGCAGATAGGGAAATCTCCAGCAATTCCTCCTCCGATTTGTAAGAACCCAATAGGATGTTCTGCATTCATGTACCAATCAGCTAGATGCATCATGTAGTCGATTCCACCTCTAACTGCACTTTGTTCAACATCGCCTTTGATACAATGTGCTGCGAAGATATTCCCTAGAGTGGAATCTTCCCAACCAGGAACATAAACTGGAATACCGGCATCTCTTGCTGCGATTAGCCAAGATTCTGTTCGTGGTATATCTGCCTCTAATTCATCTAGTATTGCCATCAAATGTTCATGGGGAAAGGCTGGACCTTTCTTCCATTGTTCGAGGATTTTTGTTTCGATATGTCTGATTGCTTCCTCTTCGGGAATGCATGTGTCTGTTACCCTATTGTATCCACGTGCATGTAATTCTTCTTCCTGCTCTTGGGTCAGGTTCCTCCAATTTGGAATTCTTTCATAGTGTGAATTAGCTACTAAATTGAATACATCTTCTTCCAAATTCGCTCCTGTACAAGTGATTGCATGGACCTTTCCTGCACGAATTAATGGTGCTAAAGATCGCCCGATTTCAGCAGTGCTCATCGCTCCTGCAAGAGTGACCATTAGTCTTCCACCATCGGTCAAAAATGTGTCAAGAGAATGTGCACAATCTCGCAATGCTCCAGCATTGAAATGGTTGAAATGACGGTCGACAAATCCTCTGACACCACCATTTATCGGCTCGGTCAGGAATCTTTCAACACGCTTGCGGCGATTGATATTCATGCCCGGATAGGACGCTTTCAATTCTTTTTCAATAACCTCGATTATTCGAGCAGGATCGGTTCCACCACATGTGAAAGCATCGATTGCAAGCCATCCTCTCTCAGAATAACAATGCGCACTAACATGGCTTTCATCTAGCAATACTACTGCAGCAAACCCCGGAGGTGAAAGCGTACCATCAAAATCTTCGTTATGAGAATGAACTCGTCGCGCACCGGATGCATCAACTGCCTTTTCCATCAGAGATAGCATCCATTTGCCATCAACACCAATCGCTCCAGTACAATCGAGCATAATATGAGCGCCGTGTGCCATCATATCACCTCATATTTGCAATACGCGCAGCTACTATTTTTGTCGCAATCATTGCAGCAGTAAATTGTGTCAGAGGAGTTTCTTCCTCGGGTACGATTTCATTTACATCTGCGCTAATGATATCACAATGTTCGAATGCGGTTTCGATTGTTTGGACTACGTGCCAGAAGGATAAGCCGCCCGGCACAGGAGTTCCGGTTGCTGGAACCAATGATCCATCCAGACCATCGATGTCTATGGTGAGATGTACAGGCCC
>NZFU01000041.1 GCA_002689345.1 Methanobacteriota archaeon
AAGTAGAAATGCGACTTGAAATCAAAGATGATGTTGGAAATGACATTTCAATAGAACCATTCACTGTGAATATTACTGGAGGAGAATATGCACAACAAAGTTGGTCATCATCATTAACTTACGACTATGTTTCAACCCTCCCTGCTGGAAATCACGAAGTTACTGCAGTAATCGACCCATTTCAATCAGCTCCTTATGTCCAAGAGACTACCGATAATGACAAAATCAGCGCTTATTTCGAAAAATTCGCAATACCTGATGTATCTGTAGACCCATATGCAATCCCTTCACAAAATACAGTAACTAGTGGAAGTAATGTAGATTGGACAGTCACCATAACTAACTCAGGAGATGTAGAAGTTAGAGGGCAATTAATCTACACATGGGAAGGATTTACTGTAGATGAAGAAAATGAGATTCAGATTACTATTCAGCCTGGAGATTCATACATTTGGAAACGTACTCTACCTACAGAAAGCGGTTCACACCAAGCAGACTTTGAAGCAAATTGGCTCCCATCAGGTGATTCTTTTGATGCAAATCCATACAATTCATTTGCTAATGGAAGTGTAGAAGTAACCGCTCAATTAAGACTCACTTGGTCAAAGGCATCGATGACCTTAGTAGATTCAAATCAAGAACCTGCAACTCTTCCTTTAATGTCTGGTCAAGAATATACTGTTTCGATTAAGCTTGCATCTCAAGAAACCGGAGTAGTGATTTACTCCTGTGAAAATGAATTCGGAACTACATTCGAAGACATTCAATTGGATATCGAAGATAATGGACAGATTGTAACAGTAGAATGTACATTTACTGCTTCTGCACCATTTACCAATGTAAATTTGATTCCTAATGATTCGATGATAAGTTCTACTCAAACATGGAATTGGGATACCAAGGAAGATAGCAAAAATGTTGCAGACGATGCAGGAAGTATGAATTTCCAAACAGCAGGTATGATTGCAGTAATCTGTATAGTACTCATTGCAGTTCTAGTTGCAGCAGTCATTCTAACACGTGAAGTAGAGGAAGAAGTCGAAAGAGATATTTTCGATTATTGTCCTGCCTGTGATGGTGAATTAGAAGGCGGTGAAGATCGCTGTCCATCTTGCTCTTTCAACCTCAAGAAAGCAAGAAAGCAATTCCACGATTGTGAAACATGCCATGAATCGATCCCAGACCTATTATCGAATTGTCCATATTGTGGAGCCGCTCAAGATGTATCAAAATACTTCGAGAGACGTGAAAGAAGAGTTGTTGAGAAAGAGACTATTGCTCTACTAGATGAGGAAGAAATCGACCCTGAGACTATTCATGCTGCAGGCTACGAAGGATTTGATGAAGCAGTCAAAGAATTTGGTTATGATGCTGATGACCTAGAAGGTCACTGGGATGAAAATATCGCTAAAGCAGAGGCTGAAGTCGAAGCGGCTTATGACCGTAGAGTCGCAGCAGAAGAAGAGTTAGAGTTGGACGAAGAAGAAGCATTGTCTACAGTAACTACAACCCTGAAGTCTATTGATGAGACCTTTGAAGACCATGACATCGATGCAATCCTAGAGGATAAGAAAATCAAAGCCCATACTGATGACGGCGGAGAATTGAGCGCTAGTGATGCTGATATCCGTGAGAGATTGTTTGAGATCACCGGTGAAGAAGGAGTAATGCCAGGCGATGAAGTTCATATTGGCATGGGAATTCAGGACCGTTCACTTGCAGGAAATATACTTCCAGAGGATGCTATGGATTTCTCCTTTGATGAAGAAGTCGATGAGGTCAATCCAGTCGCAGCAGCAGCAGCTGAGTCCAAGCGACGCCGAGGAGTAAGACGGAAATCAAAGGCCAAGACAGCTGAATGTGGAGCATGTGGCGCAGACATCCCTGTTGACGCAAACGAGTGCTCTACATGCGGTGCTAAATTTGAGTAATGATGCCTGTCAGTACTCACAGGGTTCGTCATTGCGAAAGCTCGGCATTCCCTCTTGACTTCATTCAGGCAAATACATCGAAACAATAGATGCCCTTCAAACCATCGAGGGGTGTTTTGATACATTGGTAATGTTTCGGCCGTATCGATGAGACCTAGACCAGCGATGTCTGCTTTCATTATGCTGGCCATATTGATGGCTTCCAGCATGGGGTGCATTGGCCTGGTACCAGCCCGCGAATTCATGGAGGATTTGAGAGAACCTCCCGAAAAGATAGAACTAATCGATAAAATTAATGCTTCACACACCTTTACCACAGATTTGACTAATCTTGGGGGCAGTACTGTCTTCTCGACGACTCAGACCTTTGAGGTAGATTCAGATGTGCTTGAAATTAGTGCCTATATTTCAGCACAGATGCCTCTAGAATTACTAATACCCGGAATACCAACCGAGGCCAGATATGTTCGTGCATCCTTAACCGACGCTGATGGCCAACAGGTTTGGCTTGAGGAGTTAACAGAAACCGAACGAAAAATGGTTGCAACATTTCAACAGCCATTAGCAGAAGGCACATGGACACTAGATGTAGAATCAAGAGGATATGGTGAAGAATTAGGCAATGTCTGGAAAGATTCTTTCCAAGTTTTGATTAAAATCGAGCGTCAATGTTGGAAGTATCCAAACGAGGTTGGTTGCGCTTACGATTAGACCAAACTAGAATCACAAGCATAACGTCTTGAACAACTTTCACATTTGCCTTTACGGTTGTGATTTCTTTCTGCTCCACCTTCAGTCATCAATCTTTGAATCTCTTTAACTGCAGAAAATAGTGTATGCTTATTTCCCTCATCCCATTCTATCGAATGTAGATTCTCTGCACCATATCGCAATACACCGTAAGGGGGTTTACGTCCGGTTGTTGATTCAACAAGGTGAAGGTAGGCTAAGAGTTGCATTTTGTGTGATTTATGCGGCTTTTGTGGTATTTTTCCTGTTTTCTGCTCGACTGGAATAAATTCTCCATCCACGATCACAATTTGGTCTGGTCTCCCCCTTAGGCCATTCGTGTCGTCTATTAGAAGCCCAGAAGTTGCATCATCGTCAGAATAAGCAACATCCATATCTTCATCAATTCCAGCATCGATACGTGCAACTTCTAATGCATTATCTGCTAACAGTGCTCGTTGTAATTGCCATGATGCTAGCAGTGTCCAAAACATTGCAACAGTGACCAGAATAAATCCTGCCTGTTGCTTATCATTTGCCCACATCAATCCGATTGCATGCAATCCAAAAATCGTTGCACCAATAAGTAATCCTGCTTCAACTCGTCCACCTTGACGCCAACCTCCAATGAAACCAAATGGCTGAAATGTATGAGGTATTATGGTGTCATCAAGGTTTTTAATTTCATCAAGTTCTGGTGATTTATTTACAGGGTAGTCTATCCATTTTCTCCATGGTAAGTATATTGCAATCAATCCTAATGCAAGCCAAATTAGTGATAGAATCGTTAGGAACCTTGCAATATCTTCGGGATTTCTTGTATCTGAAATATTAGTGAAAATTAGTGCATCTGAGACGAATATAATTACAATTGTAAACCACCAAGACCAAACGATTAGGGCTCTTTTCAATTCGTTTTGCTTCTGCTTGAAGTCACTGACTTTATTGTGAATAGCAGTGTGTTTTTGTCTTCCCGCATCTATTGCTTCACCACGGCCAGTTTTTCCATCCCTAGCTAATTGCCATGACAGAGGGCAGTAGGCATGACGCTCAAGGTCACTTGCTGAAACATGCAAAGCATTACCCGAAACATCCCTCCAAAAACCGTCATCGCTTTCTTCAGCGACAAACAGATTATTCGAAGTCTTATCTACCAAATTTACCCCTCCTAATTCATGCTGTGAAGTCGTGCTGCAATCAAGGTTGCCCCTACCAGCATTAATCATTATTCGTAGTACTGAGTCATTAAAGGCATATTTCGTCGGACGAAGCGGTTATTTAGGGGTGGACGGTGGCCCGAATGCTGGAGTCAAGACTATGACTGAACTTCTCATCGACCGTGAGACCTACGAGACACATGCTGTGCACATTGGTACTCAGCAGAAGAGCGCCGATATGGCACAATTTATCCAAGAGGTGCGTGCCGATGGATTATATCTAATCGATATCGAAATCACAGATGGTCGCATTCGTGCAATCTCTCAATTTTTGAATCGCTACAACCCTGCAAATATCATGGTTGTAAGTGCTCGTCAATACGGACAGCGCCCAGCACGCAAGTTCGCAGAAGCCATTGGTGCTAACGCAAGCGTTGGCCGTTTCATTCCAGGAAGTTTGACCAACCCTGCTCTTCGTTCATATGTTGAGCCTGATATGTTGTTCGTAACCGACCCTGCTGCTGATCAGCAAGCACTACGTGAAGCTGTTAACACCGGACTGCCAATCGTTGGAATCTGTGATGCTAACAACAATCTACGAAATGTAGACCTTGCACTACCTGCAAACAACAAGGGTCGTAAATCTCTTTCACTTCTTTATTGGGTTCTAGCACGTGAAGTCCTAAAGGCTCGTGGAGAAACCACAGATGAGGCATGGGCCGAGGCTCAAGACCTAGAAGACTGGGAATCTACTTTCTAAGCAGATACTCACCCCATAGGGTGATGAAAGATGAGTGAATTCATCTTAGCAAAACCAGGACATTGGGATGGTGAGGCTCGTCCATTATTTCTTGCACCAATGTCTGGTGTAACAGATTTACCATATCGTCTACTAGCAAAAGAATGCGGAGCGGATTTTACAATTACCGAGTTTACAAACTCTACAGCATTAACTCGCGATGCAGCAATGTCTTGGCGAAAGATGGAAACTTGTGCAGATGAGAATCCGTTTATTCCACAAATCTTCGGTGGAGTGTCAGCAGATATGGCTCTGGCTGCAGAATTACTTCAGGATAGTGCAGATATTATCGACCTCAATTTTGGTTGCCCTGCTCCTAAAATCACAAAGATTTGTGCAGGTGCTGCATTGATGGGTGAGCCTCAAAGTTTAGTTTCAATGTGTGAAGAAGTAGTCGATAGGGTCGATATTCCAGTTACAGCAAAAATGCGTTTAGGGACTGGTCAAGGCAATTTCAATGCCAAAGAAATTTGCCAAGAATTAGAGCAGGTCGGAATTCAGCGACTTTGTGTTCACGGTAGAACTCTCAAACAGAGATATTCAGGGGTAGCAGATTGGGATTACATTACAGAAGTCGTCGAATCCGTAGAAGTTCCAGTAATTGCCAATGGGGATATCTTAGATGCAAAATCTGCAACAGACTGCCTGAATCAAACCCATGCTGCAGGATTAATGATTGGTAGAGGAGCGATTGGCAGACCATCTGTATTTGGTGAGATCAAGGTCGGTCTGGGTTGGATGCAAGAAGAAGACCTTCCTTGGATTGCTGCACACGATGGCGATTGGCATAGCCAGTCGGATGTCGCCAAACAATTTGCAACTCGTCGATGGTGCTGGAATCGTTACATTGAGCTAGCCAAACAGACAACAGGGCTTGAATTGAAGTCAATGAGAGGACATGCTGTTTCCTTTACCAAAGGTCTGCCAAGTGCTAAGAAAATTCGTAGTATCATGCATGGTAAGCAAAGCAAAGAAGAGTTTGCTGCTGCAACTAGTAATTTTCTTGCAACAAATTGAGTTAACTATACATTAGCATGTATACCAACCCTGCAACAGGAACTAACAAAACCAGAACTAACAGTATTAGAATTGAGCGTTCATCAGATTTTGTTTGCCAAATTTCTGAAAACCCACAATTTTTGCAACGGTAAACCCTTCCTGCCATCAGATTACCCATCCCACCCATGGTATTCTCTTTGATGTCTGTCGAAGAACACTTGGGACAAGTTCCAGTAATTTTCATATTTTCAATTCAATGAGAATATTATTCAACTTTACCCAAAATTTCTACAAAATAGTCTCATGTTACCTTAACAAAATTGAATAGAGGGGATAAAAACTAGTCACTCTCCAACCCATTCTTCCCATTTGTTATCGGTTTTAGCGATTCTGTACCATTGGTTTGAACTATTCTCTGGCCATATAATGTATTCATAACCATCCTTTACAGCATATGCGTCTGCATCTATAGGAGGTATACTTTGGATCTCAGAAATTGTAGTAATATCTTTAATTTTAGGAATGACCTTTTCATCAACTTCGTCAGAAATTATCTCGAATTCAGGTGTAAAATCACTCAATGTATTTTGTTTTCTTTCAAGCAGGTAATTCAGTAGTAAGGCTTGATCCATTTTCAGTCGTTTATGTTCCATCAAATCATTGATGTCATCCTCGATATCCTTGCACATTGCAACGTCATCTGCGTTTTCGATATCATTTGAAATCCGATTAAAGCGCCTCTTTTTGTTTAACATCATAGTAAAGGCTGCAGTTGCAATTAAGATTGGTGCCAAAAATATACTTGTAATTAAATCAATGAATGCTCCAAGAGACAACTCATATCCATCAGGGTCGTATTGTGAACTGAAACCTTCACCAGGGATGTAGAATGTGCCACCACCGTATTGCCCCAGAGGTTCACTATCTGGATCAAGTGGGTCAGTGCCTCGTCGCTCTTCAATACTGTCTGGAAAACCGTCTCCATCATCATCATCATCATAGTAATCAGGAATACCATCATTATCATAGTCAAGTGGTTTCTCTGAGGCATCGAAAGGATTAGTAATTGGGTCCATTTGATATTCCCATGTATTGAGGATACCATCTCCATCTGCATCAGGGTCAAGAATATCTGGTATTCCATCATTGTCTATGTCCCTACAACCAATCATCGTGATTGTACTTGTGCCATTTTGACTGGGACAATCATCACTTATACCAAGCTTAAGTTGATCTGTAAAACCGTCGCCATCAGCATCAGACCATGCCTCTTTATTGAATGGCCAAACATCATTACTATCTGCCCATTTATCGCCATCAGTGTCTATACAACCGATTTTTCCACTAGTTGAATTTCCAAATGCGTCAATACAATCATCTGTATTGTCGCCGAACCCATCCATATCTGTATCATTCCATTCATTGGGGTCATCTTTGAATTTATCATCTTGATCTGCATACCCATCTTTGTCGGCATCGGGGCAACCTATTGGAATAGTTATCAGGTTTCCAGGGAAATCAGGACACATATCGGAATTATCTCCAATTCCATCTACATCTCGATCGCTAAATTCGCTAGGGTCAAATGGAAATACATCTTCATTATCCCCTACTAGATCGTTATCACTGTCTATCCATTCTAATGGATTAAAATCAAATTCATCTGCGTTATCTCCAACTCCATCTCCATCACTGTCTTCTGTTTCGCTAGAATCATCTGGAAAAACATCGGCATTATCACCGACTCCGTCTCCATCACTATCTTCAGTTTCAGTAGCGTCATTAGGGAATGCATCAGAATTATCTCCTACGCCATCTTCATCGCCGTCTTCTGTCTCACTAGGGTCGTCTGGGAAAACATCTGCATTATCTCCTACGCCATCTTCATCACTATCTTCATTCTCAGTAGCGTCATTAGGGAATGCATCAGAATTATCTCCTACACCATCAGTGTCGGAATCTAACCATTCATAGGGATTGTAAGGGAATGCATCTGACATATCCGCCCAACCATCTCCATCACGATCTGGACATCCGAGAGAATCTCCATCAGTAGAATTTCCTGGCTCAAACATACATTTGTCAGCATTATCGCCGATTCCATCTTCATCTAAGTCTGATGATTCATTTGCGTCATTAGGAAATACATCCGAATTGTCACCGAATCCATCATTGTCGGAGTCATTCCATTCGCTTGCATCATTAGGAAAAACATCTGTCCCATTAATCCAGTATTGTTCAGTGTCTGCATTTGTCCATGTCCTTAGATCAGTATAGCCGTCTTCATCCCAATCATCGGTGTTGTTTGTTGCGGAATTAGGGCTAGGATCTCTGAGGTCACTAATTCCATCAGCATCAGTATCAGCGCAACCAAGTCTGTCGAACCAACTGCTCCCATATTGCAAAGAACACGGGTCATCAATATCCGCATATCCATCTCGATCAGAATCCGAACATCCGATGTATGATACATTTTGACCATCTGTAATTCCATAGACTGAGTCCCCGTATTGGTTAGTACAATTATCAATAGTATCTGAGAATCCATCGAAATCTGTATCTAGGCATCCGAAAACAGCGCCGTTTCCATTTATTGCCCCTGCAGCATTTCTATTAGAAGCACCAAACGTATTTGGGCATGAATCTGGCTGGAACCCGGTAGTATTGTCGCCATATCCATCCCAGTCTGTATCGTTCCATTGGGAGTTGTCGCCAGGGAATCTGTCTCTGGAATCTGACCATCTATCGCCATCATAATCAGGACATCCTAGAACTGGCCATATTGAGTTTCCAGGCTGGGTAACACAACCGTCTGGATTATTCCCAGTCGGCTGGTCGCCAAAACCATCATTGTCAAAGTCATCCCATTGAGTGCTGTCATTAGGGAATTTGTCCGAATATTTACCAACACCATCACCATCAGTATCATTGGTGATTCGCAGTACAGTGTCGCGACCCGAACGTAGAATAATGTGAATTTCTCCTAACTCTGAGACTTCTGTGCCTTGTATTGTGTATCCTGCATAGGAAGGTAGTGGAAAACTCCAACCCCATCCGAATCCAGTGGCTGAGGCGGAACCATTCGAGGTGTTAATTTGTCCTACAATTGGTGTATTGGCTGTAGTCAACACAATATTATTTGAACCCAAAGTGATGGCCCCTGCCCCCAAGAATGTGACAATGATTTGTGGTTCGCTCGAATTTCCTGAAGTTAAACTAACATCTTCTATGGTCCCTGTACCTCCGAATCGACTGTAACCATCTCGAGTGCATAGTGATTCATTCATCCAGGTGATATGGTAGATTGGAGAGCTGCTAGTGCCCGTACAGGGACCAGAAGTTTGCTGCAAGGTGTTCCCGTGTTCCATTTGTCGGTTGTTCTCTGTATAGAATGCAAATTGACCGCCATCTAAAACAGCCTCTCCATCAAAATCAGAAGCACCATTACCCCAACCATCGTGAGCATTGCCTATTTTGTACACAGTACCAGAGCTTGTAAGTTTGGCCACAAATATCCCTGGAGAGCAGGCGTTTTTTATCAGGTAATTACCAAATATCAGACCCCTATAGGAATTTGCTTGATTGCACCAATTATTTCCATTGGTTGCGCTTGACATAATTGATCTGCCCTGAGCCACAATTTTACCATCACTATCGTGCCAGATATTCGTAGAATATACATCCAAGTTTTTAGCTGAGGAGGTATATGTTGAACAGCCATTATACCCAACGGAACACCCTTCAGTCTTTTGAGCCCACTGCCAATCACCCGTTGCATTCAATTTCCCAACATACATGCTCGTTCCTATTCCGCCTAATGGGTATCCATTGTAAGTTAGCGGGGCACTAGATTTGTAATACGTTCCACATCGTTTGTATGTTACAGTTGTGCCAAAAGAAATACTTGTGATAGCACCGTTGACTTTTGTTCCCTCACAATTCCCAGCGATTGCAATAGAATCGACAGAGCCCCAATCCACATCCGCAATTTCATTTCCATTACCGTGTGTTGTCACGTTATTCGACCAAACTGGACTGAAGCTCGGGTCTAATTTCATCACCAAACCTTCTCTATCATCCGTGAGATAATTCGTATTTCCAATGGATATATTCCCACCCATGTACCCGCCAAGATATACGTTTCCAGAAGGGTCGACATCCATCCCCCTGGCACGATCATCACCACTTCCACCCGCATGAAAATAGTCAATAACGGTACCATTGAAATCTGTTTTCAAAACCAAGATGTCTTCTGAAGTAGAATTGGAGGTAAGTGTATGGGTCGAATTTAACATCACGGTCCCTGAAAAGTAGCCTGCAAAGATGTAATCACTTGAATTTGTAATCGTGAAATCCAGTGTTATGAAATTGTTTGGTAGAATGAAATGGTCATCTTTTACATGAACGGCCCTCAAAGATTCAAGGGTTGGATCTGCATTGTTTTCAGATGTTTTATAATTTGTTTCTATTTGATTTTCAAGGTAAAAATCTGAACTATATTGCATATTCAGAATAATGAGACTTAACAAAAACACTGCATAGTGCCTACAGTTGAACATATAATTGGGTAGTCTGCTAGTCACTTTATATTTCGTGTATTTTAATTAAATAAATCATTAATTCCAATTTCAGGAATTAGTATTTACCTTAACAAAATTGAATAGAGAGCTGCTTGTGCCAAGAATATGAATCCCCAGTTACAGAATATTTTGATGCAGGATGCCATCATTGTTCAACAGGCTACAGAAATGGTCAATGTTCTCTTGAATATCGATACGGCGAACAATTACGAATTGTATGCCCCAACAGGTCAGAAATTAGGTTCAGTGGCCGAAGTTAGTGGTGGAGCAGGCGGATTCATTTTGCGCCAACTTTTCAATAATGCTCGAGCTTGTAAGTTACAGATATGTGACCCGCAAGGTATGGTAATTGGTCATGCAAACAAACCATTCAGATTCATTTTCACTGAAATGTCCGCTTTAGATGGTAATGTAGAAGTTGGCCGCGCAAAAAGAGTCGGTTTGATCAAAAGAAATTATGTAATTTCTGTAGGAGGAGTTGGAGGCTCTGTATTCAATATTGAAAGTAGTTTATTCCAATGGCGTAGATTTAATTTCGATGTAACAAGGAACGGCGTAGTAATTGCATCAATCAAGAAGAAATTCGAAGGTTTCATGAAAATGGCATTTACTCAGGCAGATAATTTCTCAATCCAGTTCCATGACAAGAATCTAACACTGCAAGAGCGTTACACTCTATTTGCAACCTTATTCCTAATCGATTTCGATGTCTTCGAGCAAATGTGAAACTAGGATGAGGACTCTTCCAATAATTTGCCAACCTTTTCGATTCGTCGAATAATTCGGTCTAAATCATCCATTGATTTTTTCTTTAGCATACTAACATCCATTCCAACTAATCGATGGCCAAGAGGTAGTCGCCCTCCTAGTAAATTGAGAAGCA
>NZFU01000042.1 GCA_002689345.1 Methanobacteriota archaeon
GTTCCTGGGAGATTTGAAGTTCCTACAATAATAACACCATTATCAGTAGTGTGAATTTCACCTGCTTTTGTCAATTCACAGTTTCCTCCAACATCTGCGTTCATATCAACAACAACTGCTCCTGATTTGAAATTCTCAACTGCTGAAGACGGAACCGTAATCGGAGCCGGGCGGCCAAATATTCGTGCTGTAGTTACTATGATATCTGCATCACTAGCCACTTCACAAACAGTATCGTTCACCTTCTGAATAAATTCAGGAGTCAATGGTTTTGCATAACCTGCTTCATCTTCGAAATCATCCATACCATCTACTTCGATAAATCGCCCACCTACAGATTCGATTTGTTCTGCTGCAGATTTTCTAACATCGGATGCATAGACAACAGCACCGATTCTCTTTGCTGTAGCAATGGCCTGAAGTCCTGCCACTCCTGAACCCATGATCACTACCTTAGCAGGACGAACTGTACCTGCAGATGTTGTCATCATTGGAATTCCACGTGGTACATGAGATGCACCAAGAAGTACTGCCTTGTAACCTGCAAGGTTATCCTGGCTTGAATTTACATCCATTGATTGTGCACGAGACAATCTTCTAGGAATCATGTCCATGCTCATCAAAGTAATTCCACCATCGATACAAGCCTGAACCTTTTCGGGATGACGGAATGGGTCTGCTACGCAAGCGACAATTTGTCCTTTTGTTAACTCACCAACATCTGGCAGGCGGATTGAAATAATTATTTCACAAGACATTACTGAGTCTCTATCGCTCATGGATGCTCCTGCTTCTGAATATTCTGAATCAGAATAATTTGCCGAATTCCCAGCACCATTTTCGATAACTACTTCGAAACCTGCTTTCAATAATTTCTTCATGCTATTTGGTACGATTGCAACGCGTGTTTCGCCTTCTGGTTCCATTGGAACTCCGATTTTCATGATAACACCCCGAGAATGCCCTTACGGGCACTCGATGTTTCTGCCCACCTGCATCCGGTTCTTGAACGACTCGGTCAATTATTGATAAATCGGTGTTCACAACAACACCGCCTAACCTTATGGATGGGGTGCGTTTAGAGGTAAATATCGGAGTGGTCACAATGGCAACCGGACGTAGGAAAATTGCAGTTATTGGAGCAGGAAATGTTGGAGCAACTTGTGCTTTTGTTTTGGCACAAATGAAGATTGCAGACATCGTTTTACTAGATATTTTTGAAGGCTTCGCAAAGGGCAAAGCTCTGGATATGAGTCAGAATAGTAATGTTCTAAACTATGATGGAACGATTACCGGTACTGCAAATTATGAAGATATTGCAGGCTCAGATGTTATTGTCGTAACATCAGGATTTCCTCGAAAGCCGGGAATGACGAGAGAAGATCTAATCGGAAAGAATGCTGAAATTGTTTCACAAGTCGGAACTGGAATCAGAGACCACGCACCTGATGCTACAATTATCATGGTAACAAATCCTCTCGACTTGATGACATATCATATGCAGAAAGTTACCGGATTCCCTACCAACCGCGTTATTGGTCAAGCTGGTGTTCTAGACAGCGCTCGTATGGCCCACTTCATTGCTTTAGAGTTAAATTGTGCTGAAGAGGATGTTTCACCGATGGTACTTGGTGGTCATGGTGACACGATGGTTCCACTTCCACGATACACTACGGTTGGCGGTATTCCTATCACTCAATTGATGTCACAGGACCGTATTGAAGCGATTAGTGCCCGTACAGCAAGTGGTGGAGGAGAGATTGTCAAGTTACTAGAGAGAGGTTCTGCATTCTATGCACCAGGATCAGCAGCAGCAATTATGGCAGAGGCTGTTCTCAACGATAGAAGAAGAGTTATTCCAGCATCTTGTTATCTAACCGGACAATATGGATTAGAGGATGTCTACATTGGAGTACCATGCATTCTTGGGGCAAATGGTGTTGAGAAGATTTTCGAACTCGACTTAACAGACTCAGAACTCGAATCTCTACAGGGTTCGGCAAATTTCTACAAAGGTCAATTAAAAGATATTCTTGGTTATTGAGTGGTAAATATGAATACTGAAGAAGGATTTAATTTACTAATTACTAATCAGAGCAATAAGGACCGAATCATACGTGCAGTGGTTGCATTTATTTTGATTGGTCTGTATTTTTGGTCCCCTTCAAATATCAATAATAGCCTAATAACAATCGGGCTTGGAGTTGCAGCGGTTCTAATTTTCAATGCAATATCTGGTACTTGCTTTATTTATCGAATATTCGGAATCAATACTTGCCCTATAGATTCGAGATAATATTATTCGAAGATACGTATTTTCTTATTTGGAAACAAAAGTACTTGCTAAATATGCTCCAATTAAATATGCAAATACTGTTACCAATATGCCTACAGCCATTGCAGATTCAAAACTCCAATCTTTACGCAATAGGTATGGAAGTATCATGAATAGGAG
Organism: Methanobacteriota archaeon; assembly: GCA_002689345.1. Classification (GTDB taxonomy): domain Archaea; phylum Thermoplasmatota; class Poseidoniia; order Poseidoniales; family Poseidoniaceae; genus MGIIa-K1. The sequence goes on from NZFU01000042.1 coordinate 2,456, forward strand.
TAGTGAAGGTAGGACTAGCCATAATATTCCTTCAGCATAATCTGCAACTTGGTCCACATCTTTTGTGTCGTTGTACAACCAAAATATCGACATAATACTGACGAAAGGAATTGATATTACAATCGCCCCATAGAGTGTTGATTTTTTTGCAATTTCACTAGCAGTAACTACAATTGCACCACTGAACAAACCCTTTGCTACCCACGGTAACCATGACATACCAAAAATTAGCCACATTCATTCTAAGAACTATACCATCTAATCGAATGCACCAGGCAGGAAAGTCCAGCGAATATCATCTTTGGAAACTCTGCCATAATGTTCCTTAATTCGTTTTTCATTGGCAACCTTACTGTGATACTTTAGCAAGTTTGGATAGGATTTGATCACAGGGACCTCTATGCCATCATAGTTACCTGAAAACAAGGCGAATAGTTCAGTAAATAGTTTGAGGTCGGCTATGCTCATTTCATCAGTACCTGCCGCCCAACCTGTAGGGGATTCTCCAATTTTCTTTTCATACATCTGCAAATTCTTTGTTCCTTCTCCCTCACTTTCAAAAAGGGCCTTGCGCAATTGAACTCGTTCATCCACATCTGAAATTCCAAACGTTGTATCCAATGCCCGGGCCAATGGCCCCATCCCATCAATAAATTCGTCAGCCTTTGCAGCTTGATAAGAATCTGAAGGTACAAGGCCCGAGTATTGACCTGCAAATCGTAATATTGCCGAAGATTCAGCAATAGTTCCATTTGATGTTTGAAGTACAGGTAACATATCCCATGGTAGTTCACCATTACTACGCATCATAGCAAATTTTTCACCATCAACTTCGATATCTTCCCATTCAACATTTGATAGGGCTAAAGCAACTCTACTAGCTTCTGCTCTTCCAGGAACTGGAAAGTAAACAAGACGGTTCATATTGCGGCGAACAATCGCCCACTAATGTTCTTTGTTCTGTTTTGAATTATCACTTAACAACATCACTACGGACTATTGCTAGTGAGTGTGTACTACCTATTGTAGTAGCATCTTTTACTGGATTTGGTAACTTTACCAATTTCCTCCCTTGTCGACCTCTGCTGCGCATTCTTGCAAGGATTTCTTGACCGATGTAACAGCCTTTTGCTTCATGTACAAGATGTCCTAAACCACATGCTAATGGATGATGTTTGGGTGTGATTTCAAATCCTTGGTGTGGGATCATATTTTCGACCCTGTATTCAGAAAAGTCAGCCTCAGTCATTGTAATATCAATAGGTTGATTCTTTGGAGCTACCAGTAACATTCCTCTGAATGTAGAGCATTTAGTTACAGAATCTGGAACATCAATATCACTTGTTGATAGATAGACTGAGTTATTTGAACTAGCATCCGATATTGAAATATCTTGATTCAAAATTCTAGTTGAGATATGTTGAACGATGTCATTCTTGTATGGATTATGGCCAATTAAGGCTACATATCCATCTCCATCTATAACATCGACCATGTCAATTATTTTGGCAGCAGAGTTAGTAAAAACAGTCGTGCAAGTACTGGTTACTTTGTTGGTAGAAAGTCCATCGATAAAAGTAAGACAATCCTTTCCTCTCATGATTAAAACATAAGCGTCGAGTTGGACGACACCCATCTAATCAACTCTCAAGAGAATGATTCGCCACAGCCACACGAACTTGCAGCATTAGGATTATTGATTTTGAATCCGCCACCCATCATTCGGTCAACATAATCGATTTCAATACCATCGAGTAAGTGTGAAGATGCTTTAGGAACTAATACTTTGAAACCATCAATATCTAATTCTTGACAATCTTGTTCAGTTGATTCGACAATTTGTAAATCATACATATATCCAGAGCAACCACCAGAAAGGACTCCTACAAGTAGGCCGTGAGATCTATCGTCTCCAAATGCATTTTCTAGCATTTCCTTTGCCTTTTGAGTAATGGTAAGAGTTACTTCAACAACCTCTGGCTTATTGATTACAATAGTCGGTGCGGTGTCACATGTATTGCAGTCCATGTCTAAGGTGAAATGGTTGTCTCATATCAACCTGTGTGCTTAATTAGGAACCTGAATGGATATTTCGAACAAGCAATGGTCTTGGCCTTTAGATGTACAAAGGCGCTCAGATGCTATTGCGTCAAAGCCATGTCTTTCCATCAAAATCCCTTCTAATACCCCTTCGTCCATGTGACAAAGAATGGTACCTAATTGCGGGTCTGATTCACATTTTTTGGAGTCTTTAATTGTGACAATGTTGGGGGGTATTGAATCGATAATCATCTCTCCCATTCCAAGTTTTTCCCATTGAAGTGATAATTTATTCCAAAAACCATCATCATCTACTTCTTCTCTAAGTTCCAGAGCCAATTCTCTACCGATTCGTTGTCCAATCGAACGTAATATTTCACTCATATCAACGCCTAATTGGCCAAGAGATGCTGCAGAGATACCTAGAGTGATTGGTTCATCAGGACGTCGAAGAATAGCATTTGTAAATCCAATTCCTTCTTCTCCGCTAATCAGTCCTCGTAATCGCTTGTAAAATGAACCTTCACCAATTGTTAACCTTAGGGGCTCAGTAATCATTCCATCTACAAGTCGTGCTTTAGCTGAACCATATGCAACTCCATCGTTCCATTGTACTTTTAGAAGTTCAATTTGCGCCTTCATGTAATCTTTGGACTCAATCAATAATGCTGTATCATCTCGTCCTCTTCCAGTAGGATTAGATTCCGAATGAACAATTTGTAGTCCTACTTCACTGTCAACATATACTCCCATCTGGGTTTGATTATCCTGGTGTCGAATTTCTATACGCTTATCGAGCTGCTCGAAGAATCTAATTGTCTTAGCATCTATATTGGCAACAATGCGGATATTAACTCCTCTTTCCAGTGCTTCGTTAAACGAATCGATGATACCTGAGCGCATCAAGTGTAGAATTCCCCATCGAGACAACATCATCCAAACATCTTCCTCAGACTCTTGAACAACATTTTCTATGGTTGCATAGATACTATGTCTATCCTTTACTACGGTGAATAAAGCCTCATTAGGCTTATTGTAAATTTCATTACGAATAACTACATCATTACTGCTTAAATCATCAAGGTGCTGCTTTAGCCTTCGTACATTTGCTTCTTCTCGTCTAATCATTTGCTTGAATACATCAGAAACAGGCAAACCAGTAAATCTCATTGGCTTGTCTAATGTTGCCATGACAAGACCCATTTCCTGTAATTTTTTGAGACTGTTATATGCATCCATTCGTGAAATTGAAACCAATTTGCCAATTTCACTAGCCTTCAATGGTGGCTGACCGCATAACGCAAGAATAATTCTTCCAAATTTTTCTTCTAAGCCACCTTCAATTAGGCGCTCAATGATTGCTTCCTTGGTATCATTTGTCATGATCTCAACTCATCTTCCTCTGTTGTTCCTTAAGGAGGATATTACAGCGTCTGATTTGTTCTTTTGCAAGTTTTTGTTGGTCGTTATCTAGGCCACGTGGCATTGCCTGTTCGAAGCACTTTATCGCATCCCCGAACCTTTGCATTTCAGCATATGCGGTTCCCATATTGTACAGAGTTTTACCTTGAACTCCTTTTGGATTAATCACCATAGCTTTGTGATATGATTCAACACATTTAGGATATTCTTCTAGGTAATATAGCGCATTTCCTCTACCATTTAGAATTCGAATTACCATCTCATCATTATCTGCAAATGAGGGCAATGCTCTATCGAAGCACGATAGAGCCTCTTTGTATTTTTTATCCTCAATCAGTCCAACACCCTTGTTGTACCATTCAATATCTTGGTTCGCAATCGCATTAGAATTTGAGTCAATTCCCATTTCAGTAGAAACTCTACTTGAAGCTTCTAGTGCTGCTGCAGCCAAATCAACTTCTGGTCTAACTTCAGCAGCAATAACCTCAGGCTCTGGGCGTGCTGTTAATTCAGGTAATGGGACGTCTGCAGTTTCTTCAACAACTGCTGCAGGTTCAGGCTGTAAAACCTCTATTGCTTCTTGTTGAACAACTTCAGGAGCTGGCTGTGTAATCTCTTGTGCAGGGATTTCCTTTGCAGGTTCAGGTTCGTCAAAAGCATCTAGAGGGTCAGCGACCGGTTCAGGATTTGCCAATGCATGTGCTTTTTGATGACAGCGTTGGGCTGTGGCCATATCTCCTGCCGCTTCCAATGAACGAGCTAATCCGAGCCACATGTCAGGGTTTGTCTTATCTTGCTGAATCATTGCTTTCCAACATTTTACAGATTCCGTGTGATTTCCAGAAGCAGATAATGCTCTTCCCATCATTGAAGTATTTGCCTCACACAGTGAAACAGCCTCCGCTGCTAATGCTGGGCCTTCAGGTATTGTAGTTGGTAGTCCGGTCGTGTTCTCAAGTATTCGAGCCTCGCCTTCTGCCAATTCTGTTAGTAATGTCGCTAAGGCTAATCTTCCACCTTCTTCACCAACCAATGCTCTTCTTGCTGCTATCAAATTAGCAATATCGCCACTATTTTCTGCTAAAGTTGCAAGTCTCATAGCGGCTTTTAGATAGGATGAATCATTTTCTAATGCGCTTGCAAAGCACTTCAGAGCAGCCTCATTATTGCCCTTTCTTTCATGTAATGCTCCGAGATTAAAGAAGCACTTAGCACTAGTAGAATCGAGTCCAATAGCATGAGTATATGCACCAATAGCATGGTCATCTAATCCCATTGCAGCCATAGAGCCTGCTGCAATTCTCCACGAATCAAAATGATGTGCTCCATCTGTATGGAGATGCGGTTTTAATAGTTGCAATGCACCTTTAGCATCCCCTTGGGATAGTAGTTCAGTCGCTTGATTTGTAATCAGGTCCATGTTGACGACTTCTTTGATTTCTTCTTGTACTTCTATAACCGGTTCTGGTGTTTGAACAACCTCTTCAATTTGCTCTACTTCAACTTCTTCTTCGAACAAACCTTCAACGTTTGATTCTAAGGTATTGGATATATTTTGTTCAACCAATTTGTCCCTTGTATGGGGCATAATGTTTGGACTTGCGTGCAAAACACCTCCAGCGGCCTTATTGCTATCCATTATTTTTACCAGATGCGGATGTCCTGGGAAATACTGTAATGCACGGTTTGCTATTTCGATAGCTCCATCCATTTCTCCGAGGCGGTCTAGTAGTACAGCAAGATTAGCTAGTGCTGGACCATGATTTGGATCCAAATCAAGGCAAATAACGAATGATTGCTTTGCACCTTTAGGGTCTTGTTCAGCCTCTAATAATACACCTCGATTAAACCAAGCCATTGAGTTTGATGGGTCTAAAGCAATAGCCTTGTTAAACGCCTTTAGTGCTGCACTATGATCACCTGAACGGTGTGCTGCTTCGCCATCTGCGACTAAGTCATCAACAGTGGTATCGATAATTTCATTCTCCGTAGTTTCGGTCTCTTCTGATAAATCATCAGGCATATTTTCTGTAATTTCATCATTTTCAGGATTTGTAATTACAGTTTTCACTACATCTGCTAAAGATGACATCATGGCATCCGTAATTTCGGCTGCAGCATCGATTGGATTGTTATTTTCGCCCTCGGACATGGGGTCACCAACCCTGTTGGCCATCCCATATGGGATAAGGATTGTCCGTATGCGTTCCCGTTGATTTGATACGACCCTTATGGGTCGTCACAATTGTGCGGCCAACATTTAGCAACGAAAATGGCGGCTCATTTGTTCTTATTGAGCCGGGAGAAAACGGTGAAATTATCATTGAACATCCATTTTTCATAGGCGCAAGACCAGTAACTCAAGTTGAATGGGTTGCAGTTATGGAGAACAATCCTTCAAAATTTCAGGAAGGATGGTCTGCCGGATTGAAGCCTGTGGAACGTGTTAGTTGGCTTGATTGTCAGAAATTCATATCAATTCTTAATCAACGTGAGACCGGACTTCGTTTAGGTCTATCTGGAATCTGGCGTTTGCCTACCGCTGAGGAATGGGAATTTGCTTGTCGTGCTGGTTCAAAAACGAGATGGTATCATTCAGACAGGGATGCTGAATTGGATGAAGTTGCATGGCATGCAGGAAATTCAGGTGCATCAACTAGAGAGGTAGGTCAAAAGAAAGAGAATGCTTGGGGTCTATACGATTGCCATGGAAATGTAGCTGAGTGGACTAATACAGAAGATGGAATCAAACGAATCACCAAAGGTGGTTCATGGTTGATGGAATCTGAGTCGACTACATCATCTGCTAGAAGTTCTTCATCGGTTGATAAACGCAGTGACGCGATTGGTGTTCGCTTAGTTTGGGCACCATTGTGATGTACCTTCACCTGTTGGAGTAACTATGCGCCTATATCATAATCCACGCTGTTCAAAATCACGGCAAGCATTCTCTCTACTTGAATCAAAAGGAATAGAGTTTGAAGATTATCGCTATCTAGATAATGGTATTTTATCTGATGATTTCGAAGTGCTATTAGCACTTGATGGTATTATTAGAACCAATGATCTAGAGCCTGGAACTTTGTTTAATCCACAAAATAAGAAAGAGTTACAGATACTTTTGACCATTAACCCAAAGTTGCTACAACGTCCGGTTTTGATTCATGATGGAAAGGCCATAATTGGCCGTCCTCCCGAAGAAATACTCACTCTTCTTCACGATATTTGAGTACAGTTGCCACATTTATCCTAACAAAAACTTCGAGATATGCTTTGATTCTGTCCTCGACCGGTGCAATATCCTCATGGTATAGTGAGTCCATGATTCGACATATATCTGAAAAATTTCTTTCACCATCCATTAATTCCCAAAGCATAGATTGAGTGTGATGCATAGTTCTCTTGACAATTTTTGGAGCCCTTAGAATCTTAGCCAGAAATTTCTCAAATCTCGTAAATCGTTTTTCGATTAATATTACAACATTTTTACCAGTTACACCCTCAATTTCAGGATGAATTCCAGGCTCACCTCTGTATTCCCAATCCACCGGCAAACGCACAGGAATGAAATAACTCCAATCACCTTCAATCATCATAATGCCTCAGTTGTAAACGTTAGATAGAGGAGTGATAGCATTGAAATAATCCCACAGAATGCAGTAATTCTTTTCAACTCATCTTTTTGTGTAAAATTTTCTAGATACCAAGTTGTAACACCAAATATAGCAACTAGGCTGAGCAATCCGAACCACATGCTAGGTAGCTCACTCATGATTGGTCGAATCAATAACTACCTGTGAACCTTGCGCAGCCTGCCATGCTTCATATTCGGCAACCTTTCGATTATATTCTTCAACTTGCATTTGATATTCAGTCATCTGATTATCTTCTACTGTGGAGGTGGCGGGAGGCCCGGCAAATGCAGTTGCGGGAGGCCCTTGTACTGGATATTCTTCTTGATGTTCATCAGTTTCAGTATAGTACTCTTCAGAATCATCATCATAGCCCCCTCGTCTCATAAATAGTACAACCAAGGCGATGATGAATAACGATGTGCCACCGACTACTGATGCTAAAACCACAGTTGAAATCCCCTCCTCAGTCACTGGCTCATTCCATGAAACCTTATGCTTTACTTGATGGTTAATTCTTGTATCACTGCCATTTATGTAAATATCAATTGTACCAGAATAATCTCCAGATTGTCTGATAATTTCACATCGCATATCATGGGTTTGTGTAGTTAAATGTCCTTGATCCATTTCGATTCTAGCACTGTCTAGGTGTATTGTATTTCCATCACAAATTATTCCCCAGCCATTTGGGGTATTTGCGCTAATATCGAATATTTCATTTTGTGTTGAAGTAGAAGATAGATTAATCCACAAAACAGGTTTTGAATTGGATGAATGCATTTCATCACTTTCTGTTATTTTATCCAATTCCACATTTCTTCTTTCGCCCACCATTAGTTTCGCAGTCATGCTTTTGGAAATAGGCCTATCAAGTTCATCCAAACCACCTACTAATTCAATAGTTGCAGAAATGATTGTATTCAAATCACAATCAGGGGATATGATTATGTCTGCGTTTAATACTACAGATTCACTCGCTCCAAGGTTCAGACTAATCCATTCACCATCTGCTTTAGATATTCCATTTGCAGTTGAAAGGAATCCAAATACTTCTGATGTTTCTGACGATGTTTCAATCATTAAACGTGCACGAATTGACGAGTCAGCAGCATTGCCAATATTCCATGCAGTAGCATTGAATGATTGTGTCGAATTAGTCTCAACCCTACTTTCCCCAACATATCCATCAAGTCTTGGTTGTCTAATTGTTTGGGTTATGGCTTCAAACATTACAGAATTATCACTAGTGTCGAGGTCTTGTCCTCCATCAGGGTTAACAGAAATAGTGATTTCATGAAATTCATTAGGAGATTCCAGTGATGGCAATAATATCCATAGGTCAATCATTTTGACATTTTCTAGGTCATAGGAAACCGAAAGCGGGATTCCTTCTGTTACATTTGTGCCATCCATCAAAGCCCACCATGTCCAAGAGTCTGCAGACCAAGGCAGATCTAACAATGCAACAGCATCACCATTTCCATTATTAGTTACTTCAACATTAACCATCATTGGGATTCCTGGTGTTAGAATTGTAGGTGAGTCGACTAGAATTATTGAAACATCATGCAACGTATTAACCCGTAGACCTTGCCATCCTACTCCGGTAATGGTTTCATCAGACCGTGTTGAAACAGCTTTTGGTGAAATCATTGGACCAAGATCGTTGGCTTGTGCAGTTAAAGGTGCAGTGATTCGAACAGTGTAAGTTGATGACGATGCAGAAGAGATTGCTAAATCGGGTGTATCCAGTAATTCAACTGTCCAACCCGATATTTCAGTATAATCTATCTGAGGGGTGAAAATATCTATTCGACTAGCATTATTCCATATTCTAAATGAAACATCAATAGAGTCTCCTGCATCGATATGAGTGATATCATTTCCATTTGATTCTACTGTAATTTCAGCATCACTAATCATGGCTGCAGAAATTTCAATCATTTTAGTATCGAATCTTCTCGAGTCATTTGTGCTGGTTGCGGTAAGCCATACTTTACCAGTGACATCGGGTTCTACTCCGGTAGGAATACTTGCAGTCATCCAAACATCTCTTGGAGTATCTATTCTAACAAGAATGTTAGAAGATTGATTCCAAGCCAGATCTAAACTCCATCCAGTTGGAATATCATAATCTTCTAAACTAAGTGAAAAAACATCTGTCGCTTCACCGATATTTTCTATCGTTACAGGGAAATTACATGTTGTTCCTGGGGCACATTTTGGTGTAAACTCAGGTACATTGATTTGAGGTAAACGGTCTGGTAAAACCTTCACGATAGTTTGTATTCCATGTTCCACATCTGTGTATCTATTCGAACTAACATTAACGGTCACAGGAATATTCCCTTGACTAGCATTCTCATCTACCAATACCTTGAGGTCAAATTCTCTAGTTTGACCAGGTAATAATTCAATACCAGATGAACTGACGCTTGCACCATTTGTGTATGCGAAATACTGTGTCCAGCCATTTGGCACCCCGCTAGCTACAGGTGTATAACTGGCAGATATGTTTCCATCATTTGTCACCTCGAGTCGGGTTGTAGACCAGTCGCCTGGTAGTCCTCCAAGAGCAGAAACACCCGATACACTAACTTGATATTCGTTCTTTTTGGCAGCCTGGTCGTAAATTATTACCAAGTCATCAATCCAGTATCCAATATCGTTCCCACTAGCATCTGAGGTAAATGTGAATCTTAACTGAGTAGTTGTATGGAAGTGTGAATTATCAACTGGAATTAATGGGGAGTTTTTACCATTATGTGCTGCGGAAAATGTCTGCCAACTAATACCGTCCTGCAAGTTATTATCGATTGTATTTTGCATAGTGAAAGTTTCATCCCAATTACCCATATCGTCTTTGATATAGCCCTTCATTTGATCACCAGCACCGGCGCCACCTGTATAGAAAAATGAGTAGCCAATAGCCGCATTATTTCCACTTACGTCATCAGCCATGTTGAATATTGGACTAGTTAATGTCGATACTGTAGATGGCGAATAACTAGAAAATCCCCCATTTCCTACATGGAATGAGTTTGATTGAGAAATATATGCATCTGAGTTAACATTCCATTCGCCGCTACTAGTCCATTGTGACATATCGATACAGTTGTCGTATAGATATGCAATTGTCATGTGTCTTGATTGCTGATTGTTGCTTAAATCATCATCTCCAATAGAATTTGAAACGGAAATTACCAATGTGTGATTGCCAGAATAATATGGAGTCCATAGAATATCGATTGAACCCGAAGATGAACCAGAAATGGGACTCATGCCTTTGGTAGTATTAAGCAGTTCAAATCTTGTATACTCATTGTGCAAAACTAGAACTTCAACATCAATAAATCCCGATTGAACAGTTCCAATATTGTCGATTAGAATATTGAGATTAATTTCAACACCAACCACTCCATCAGTAACGTAGAGGTTCTCAGGTTTGTTGAAATTTGGTATTGGATAATTTGAAGAAAACATTTGGTATAGAGATTCATTTACAGAATCTGGATATGAAATAGAGATATCGGACACATCTAGGTCTACATTTACTGCCCTACCAGATACTCCGGAAACCATTGGAATAAACGATGGCAAAAGCAGCGCGATGAGTATTACCGGTACGATTCTCCTCATGGGCCTCGTACTGCCACACTTATTCAAGCAATATGACACCTTCGCTACTCTTCTTCAATCGAAATCTTAGTAAGTTCTAGTTTCACTTCCAGCCTTTTCTGTTTGGCTCTAGCCGCAAAATATACCGTGAAAGATGGTACTAAAACCAAACTGAAACAACCGATTACAGCAGCAAGAGCCCAAATAAACTCAGTTGCAGTATCAAGTTCAAATTGTTCAATTCCTGAATATTGTTCATTTACCTGAGTTAGCGATACCGATGGATTAACAGTCCTATTTCCATCTTCGATAATTGTAATTCTGACTGAAGTAGGCTCAAAGTTAGTCTCAATTTTTTCTTTTGCCTTACTGGTTGCTTCCTTTAACGTGTCTGCTGTTAAAGAGCTCTTCCCTCGCAATGCAGGATCCGGGTCGGTTAGTGTGATTATGCTGGTGCTTTCACCACTCATATTCACTCGATGCTCTTCGCTTTTGACACATGAGTTTGCACATGAGAATTCATCTGCATCTGGGTTACCTAAGTCGGGGTGGCCATAGAACCCTGCAGCATTAGAAATCGATATTACCGAGCCAGATGATAATGAATCTGCAGTTAAGTTAATCCAAGTCAAATTGACACCATTCAATTCTGCATCCCATGTCCAAGTTGTTTGGTTTGAATTTTCATCATAGTATTTTTCAACATCATCCAATTCAATTTCGGTTTGCTCTGAATCTGAATGATATATGTAAACTTCAGTGTCCATAGTGGCCCCATATACAGCATAAGCCAAGAGAAAAATTAGGGTTAAACCCATCCCAATAATCGTTCGCAACAAGTTAGGATTTTGAGCCAACGCCTTGCGCATGATTGTGGCCAGATGTGAGCCCTTCATGAACCCTGCTACACTAGGTCCGCAGTACCCTCTTCTGTTGCACCAATATAGTGCGCTTGAACAGTGCCTTTGATATAGGGGAGTTAGGTCGGCAGGTTGCTTGGTGCTACGATGACGACGTTTTACGATGTCCCTGCTGACTTACTGAACCCAGCTCTTGCTGATAAGTTATCCGAAAATGACAATATTTCACGTCCACAGTGGGCCGATTATGTCAAAACCGGAGTACATCGTGAGCGCCCTCCATCCCAAGAAAATTGGTGGGAGTTGCGATGTGCAGCATTACTGCGCAAGGTTGGCCGCGAAGGTCCAATCGGCGTAAACTCTCTAGCACAGGTGTATGGTGGCAAGAAGGACAATGGTTCCAATCCACATACTCCTGCTATGGGTAGCCGTCACATTATTCGCACAGCATTACAGCAATTAGACGATGCTGGACTGGTTGAAATGAAAGAGACCAAGACTGTCCAATCTGTTGATGGAGATCAGAAATTGTATTCTGGTCGAACAATTACTGCAGCGGGACACAAACTTCTCGATGAAGTGGCTCATTCAATCCGTGACCAGGTAGAGGAATCATATCCTGGAATTTCTAAGTATTGAATGGATGTGAATGGAAGTGGCTAGTATGACTTTGACTGCAGATGATGAACTGGCAAACATACGTGCACAGCGTATGGCTCAGATTCAATCACAGTTAGAGGAACAGGCTGCTGCCCAAGCGGATGCAGAGATCGAACAGCAGACTCAAGCTGCTGCTGTTGCGGAACTTGACAACTCAATGAAAACTATTCTAACTCCTGATGCACGTTCCAGACTTGCAAGTCTGAACTTGGTCAATCCTGAATTAACAACTAGAGTTAAAACCCATCTTGCTACACTTTCAGGAGAAAATAAAATTTCAACTCCAGTAAATGACCAACAACTCAAGCGAATCCTCGCTGGCCTTTCTGAAGGTCGAAGAGAGACTAGCATCCGTAGAATCTGAGGTGAAAATATGTCACGTAACAAGCCAGCCGCAAAGAAAATCCGCCTTATGAAAGTAGGTAAACAGAACCGTCGTGTTCCTGTTTGGGTTATGCTCAAGACTTCTCGAAACACAGTTTCTCATCCAAAGCGTCACCACTGGAGACGCAGTAAATTACAGAGGTGATATGTATGGCACGTGGAGCAGTTAGCGAATTAGTAGTTCCTTTGAGGAATGCATGGAATATTACTCGATACAAGAGAGCACCTCGAGCGATTCAGATTATTAAGAACGAGGTAGTTAGGCACCTCAAGGTTCGTGAAGATGAAGAGGTATGGATAGATCCTGCTGTAAATGAAGCGATTTGGTCTAGAGGTATTGAAAACCCTCCAAGAAAAATCCGTTTACAAATCACTCGTCACGATGAACCTGATATTCCTATCGAAGTCAAATTAATGGAGGAGTGAAAATGGGTAATATTCGACCAACATTCATCAAACTACGTGCGATTATTCTTTGCGAAGAACACGGTGAGAAGTTCACAAACGATTTTGATCACAACAAGAAAATGGTGGAGCAACTAACCGATGTTGAATCTAAGAAGTTGCGAAACTGGATTGCTGGCTATGTCACAAGATACCGCCAGCGTCGTACTGACTGAGGGTTCCTAAATGGCGATTAGAGTCGCCTGGGACAGAAATCCCGTTAGCATTCATGGTGCTAAAGACGAACTATCTATGCTCATTCAGCATTTGCGTGAGAAGCATAATTTCCGTAAGCATTCAATCATAATGCCTGATAGAGAGAATGATGAGGAAGCTGTAGTTTTCCTTTATGCTCCCTGTGACCCTCGCTGGATTGCGGAGGTCTTGTGATGGGTGATAGACTAGATGTGCCACTTCCTTCCTCGAATTATGAGTTAGATATTGTACTGGTTGGCATTAATCACCCTGGTAACCTTGGTGCAGTTTGTCGTGCAATGCTAAATCATGGCTTCACCAACTTATCATTAGTAAATCCTGAATGTTCAGTAGATGATGAACAGGCTCGTAATAGAGCAAAACATTCTGGCAGAATTTTAGATGATGCCAAAATATACTCTTCACTAAACGATGCAATTTCAGAGTCCTCGCTGGTGGTGGGTACTAGCGGAAAGAGAGAAGTCGGCTCAAAGGTGTTGAAGCGACATTTTGTTCTACCGTGGGAATTTGCTGAAAGAATTCGAAGTCTAGAAGGTAAGGTTTCACTTATCTTTGGTGAGGAAGGTAAGGGACTTTCCACTGAGGAATTGGATATGTGTGATCTTCTTCTTACCCTGCCCACTTGGGAAGGTTATCCAATCGCTAATTTATCACAAGCCGTCGGTCACTGTGTATACGAGTTGCATAGAGATAGAGTCATTCACGGTACAATGATTCGTGGAGTTGAAAAACAACGGGCAATCACTCCTGAATTACGTCAAATTCTAAAGCAAGCAATAGATGAATTTTCCAGTTCACTTGACAGTGAGAAAACTGAACTTATTGGCGATGTATATGACCGAGTAATCATGCGAGGTCTGCCGATTGATTCAGAGGCAGAGAGAATGATAGGTGCTTTTGTGCAGGCAACTACTGCATTGCAAAAAATGGCTGATGATAATGCATGGATGCGAGATAGAAGGAAACGAGTTACTCCTTCCAGCAAGCCCAAGACTTCGGAGTTTCCCTAACGTGCATTGCTACCAATTTTAATCGGTTACCATAGGCCGTTTTGATATGAGGTGCAATTTGTTCGAATGCCCACTTAGCAAGATTTTCAGCTGTTGGGATGAATGATACTTTGACAATTCTATGTTCGGGGGGTAATTGGGCGAACATGTTGATTAGCAACTCATCTTTCTCATATACAACAAAGGCATGATCGATCACATCATGTATATATTCGTTGAGAATTACTGAGACATCTGAAAAATCGATTAGCATTCCTTCTTCTGAAACACCTTCGACATCTACTATATCACCTTCAATTTCCGCTTCAAAACGATATCTATGTCCGTGCATGTGACTACATTTCGATTTATGATTAGGGACTCGATGTCCAGTATCTGTTTCTACATATCTTCTGATAATTGTTGTCATCATTATTCCTCCTTAAAATTCAAGCAAATTGAATTGATGCAATATCTTGGCCCTCTACTTTCATGGAATAAATGTCCTAGATGAGAATCACATTGTGTGCATCTAACCTCAATGCGTACCATTCCATGACTAACGTCCTTTACTTGCGTTATCTCTGCATTTTCTGCCTCTGAATCAAATGCGGGCCAGCCACAGCCTGAATCAAATTTAGAATCTGATACGAATAGTAACTTATCACAATCAGCACAATGGTATGTTCCATTTTCATAATGCTTGTCATATTCTCCAGTAAATGGTCTTTCAGTTCCATTTTCTTTCATCACATAATGACGTAGTTGCGCTTTCAGTGCCCCTTCCAATACTTCTTCCCATGATGTAATATATTCTACCGGGTCCTTTCTACCTATGGCATGAAATGCCAATATTCTTTCAACATCAGCACCACTTTTACCACTAGATCTGCCTTTGGAATCTGGATTGTATGAAGTATTTGTATTAGCAAATATGGTGTCGAAATCTAAATCGAGTTTTTTACATGAAATTAACGAATCTCGCAATATAGCCTCTTTATCACCATCGATATATGGTAGATGGAAAGAAACTCGTTCACTATCCCAATTGCCAATTTCAAACGCATGCCCTAGGGATTGATAGAACTCAGGGCGACAATCTGGATAGATTGCATGGTCACCTGAATGAACTCCTAAGGCTATGATTACATCAGTATCTTCTTTGAGTGAAATTGATAATGCATATCCATAAACAATTGATGCAAAAATAGCATTTCGATTTGGAACCACTGTAGATTTCATTTGCTCTTGTTCATAATGTCCTTCTGGAATATCAACATCATCACTGGTTAGAGCAGAGTGGAATAGGCTCATCGCTGATGATAAATCTGCTATCTTGTGCTCAACATCGAATCCATTTTCACTAAGATAAGCAATATTTTGCTGAGCTCTTTGCAATTCGATGTTATGCTTTTGTCCATATTCATATGATATGCAACTAACTTTGTACCCTTCTGCAAGAAGTCTAATCAATAAGCCAGTCGAATCCATACCGCCACTCAATGCCATAACTGCACGCATTAGTCAACCCCCATCCATTTGTGTGTTTGAAGAGATAGACGCCATCCTGGGTTATTTTTTACAAGTTCTTCAACGATTGCAAATCCTTTGCCATTTTTCTCAATCGAATCAGTATCGATGTAACATGGTTGTATGAAATGGTGAGTAAAACCTTGCTTTAAATCATCATACATCGATAACTCTTGTCCGCAATAGACGACTTTCAATTCATCACCAATCCTTTGCTTTATCACTGAATTGGGATATAATTGGTCTTTAGGAGAAACACAAATCCAATCGATAATATCAGGGACTGGTATAGTTCCATTAGTTTCGATTGAAAGATTAATTCCATGTTTTTTCAATTCCAGACCAATTGTTTGTAAATCCTGTAAACACGGCTCTCCACCAGTAAAAATAACTCTATCACAGTTGAATGAAAGAACATTTGACACAATGTCATCTAGTTCCATATCCTCGTATGTCAAAAAATCAGTATCACACCATTCACATCTAAGGTTACAATTTCCAAACCTGATGAAAACATGAGGAATACCAGCATGAAATGCTTCACCCTGGACGGAATGAAAAATTTCTACGATTGGATATGTTACCATTGTATCACTCATCTTGCTAATGGTGGACTTTGAATTAATTGCATTAATTCACTGCGAGCCTCATTCTTGTCAAAGAATACTCCGCGCATTGCACTAGTTGTCATGATGGCATTTTGTTTTGAAACTCCTCGGCATTGCATGCAACCATGCGATGCTTCAATAATTACTGCTGAACCTAATGGCTCTAGATTTCCTTCTAGATCATCTGCAATACCTTTAGTTATTCTTTCTTGATTTTGCAGTCGGCGTGCATGTAATTCTACAATTCGAGCTAACTTGCTTATTCCAACAATTCTCTCTGTTGGTATGTATGCAACATGCGCTCTTCCTCTGAATGGCTGAAGGTGATGCTCACATGTCGAATGGAATTCAATGTCACGTAACAATACAATTCCATCGTATCCTTCAGCATTAAATGTTGAGGATAGTACTTCGCATGGGTCCATCTGATAACCTGCAAAAATCTCTTCGAATGAATCGATTACACGTTTTGGTGTGTCGATTAATCCTTCACGATTTGAATTTCCTTCTATGTATTCTAGCAGTGTCTTAACAGATTGCATAGCTTCTTCTCTAGTTGTCATAATTATTCCTCCAAACGTCCATGTCTTGCATCAATTTTGTCTAATTGATCCAGCATTTTTCTGCATGCCGTGCGAATAGCATCAGCAACAGATACAAATTTTCCATTATCTCCTACATGCGTTTTCAAATCGCTCAAAATCTGAGCTGGCATGTCCAAACTAACCTTTGGCATAGTTTGGCCTATCACCTCTATCTTATAGGTATTCGTATAGTATTACTCTAGTAATATTTTAATTTTGGATTTTGCGATATGTGATAGATATCCGCCATCCCATGCGCCCATTGCTTTAGCCAACCAGTAGATTACTGCCATAGTGTATTATTTACACCGGATGGTATTTGAAAGTGACCTCGGCAATCCCAATTATTTTCATGAAATCGAAGCAACTAGGTCTTCCCGTTTGAACTGTCGTGCAGCAAACCATGCTGCAAGTCCCGCATAGAAAATACTAGACATCATCCAAACAAATACATGTTCTAGGATAACTCTGTCAAGCAATAATTCTCTCATTGCTAATAGAATATTAACTAAAGGAACTGCAAACCACCATGATTCAATTCCATCTAAGTTGATTACCTGGGTAAATAGTGCAGGGAATATGATGAATAAAATTGCAGGGCCTAATAGAGAACCTGCTTCCTTAACACTATGTGCTTTCATTGCCAATGCAAGTTCAAATGCAACTACCATAATTGCAAAAATTACTACAGCTCCAAGAAGAAGCAAGATACTCGTGCCTGATAATGATGGGATTCCAATTATAGATGCTGAAGCCAAGTAGGATATTGCAAATAATAATCCACCAATTTGCAAAGCGACGCCAACACTTGTGATACTTGCTACTGCAAGCCATTTACCAGCCAATAATTGCATTCTAGTACACGGCAGGCACAGTAGGGCTTCGAGTGTTCCTCTTTCCCTTTCACCCGCCGTCATGTCAATAGAAGGTTGAATAGCACTAGACGCAGTCCAAATTGCAATTACCATCGGGATGAACATCGATAATGCAAGTCCTGCTTGCTCACCAATTGTTGCGGCATCTGCTTCACCATAATCACCATCCCACGTCACAGGATCTAAGGTAGTCTCCGGGTCTAAACCAGCTTCAACTAATGTTCCATTTACAACATCACTTTCCCATTGATTAATTGAATTTAATATCCTAATACGTGCTTCATTAGATGCCTCACTAGTCGACAAATATAGTACAGAAAAGCTCCAACCACTATCACTTTCGACTAATCTAAACACTGCATTATATTCTTGGCTACGTAATCTATCTTGGTCAGGACCAATATCTGAGAGATTATCAATCTCTGTTGGAAGATCTTCAAAACTAATCATCAAACTCGAATTATTGAAAGCTAATTGTAATTCATCATTCACATCACCTTGCCAGATAATGTTTAACTCTAGAGAATCTAACTCAGCAGCCTCAGATTCTAGCAATATTGGAAGTGCTATGAATAGTGCAGGGAATATGAGAAGTGGAATTACTACTAAAGCGAGGAGCGTCCTCCAGTCTCTAACA
>NZFU01000043.1 GCA_002689345.1 Methanobacteriota archaeon
CCAATCCCATTCGGGCCCGAGAGATAAGCAAGGTCTCAAGAACCCTTGACCAGCCCATGAGAAATAATGGCCAAGCCGGGCGATGATGGTTGGATTGAAGTTCGTGGAGCGCGAACGCACAATCTCCAAGACATCGAAGTAAAATTACCTCGTGGCCAATTCGTGGTAATTTCTGGAGTTTCAGGCTCAGGTAAATCCTCTTTAGCCTTCGATACATTATATGCAGAAGGACAGAGAAGGTATGTCGAAAGCCTATCTTCGTATGCTCGTCAATTCATTGGACAAATGAAGAAGGCCGATTGCGATAGTATTGAAGGCCTATCCCCAGCCATATCAATCGATCAAAAACAAGGCAGCCACAATCCCCGTTCTACAGTTGCAACAGTAACTGAAATCATGGATTATTTACGATTGATGTGGGCAAGAATTGGAAAGCCACACTGCCCTACTTGCGGTATTGAAGTTGCTAGAAGAACGGTCCAAGAAATCGTGGATGATATAATTTGGAATACAGAAGGGCACGCAATTGCAGTATGGAGTCCAGCGATTCGTAATCGCAAAGGGACCCATGCCGACTTATTCCGCCATTTGGTAGAACAAGGTTGGACTGAAGGTAGAATAAATGGCCGCGAAGCATCATTCGAAGAAGACCACGGTTTGGATAAAAATTTACGCCACGATGTCGATGTCAGAATCGACCGATTAAAATGCACCAAGGATCGACGCCAAAGACTTACTGAGGCAATAGAATCCGCATTACGAATCGGCGGAGGAACCGTTGCTATTGAAAGCATAAAAGCTCCAGAAAACAACTTTGAATTAAGCGAAGGATCCAAGTCGGGCGAAACAAAAGTTGGAGAAACCATGGTTTGGTCAGAAGAATTCGCTTGCCCACAACACGGGGCATTTATGCCAGAAATGAGCCCCCGTGTATTTTCATTCAATTCACCATTAGGGGCATGCCCATCCTGTCAAGGATTAGGAATTCAACGCAGATTTAGCAAGGATTTACTAGTCAATAGGAAGGCTACAATTTCAGAAGGATGTATTATTCCATGGCGGCAATCTATGTCTCCTCATTGGTATAGAAAACTAATGGAACAAACAGCTGAGCATTATGCAATACCAACAGACATCCCATTTTCAGAATTAGATGATGACGCGCAAGATATTCTGATGAACGGGTCAGGATCCACAATTATTCACTTCGAATTTCGTTCGGAAACAGGTTCGGAGTACAAGTATAGCAAACCATGGGAAGGCGTCTATGGGCGGCTTCAGAAAACGTATACGGAAACCACATCTGAACGTACACGAAGTCGATTAATCGCCTGTATGAATGATGAAGACTGCCCAGAATGCAATGGAGAAAAACTCAACCCCGCAGCCCGACATGTAACAGTTGCAGGAAAGAGCCTGCCTCAAATCGGGGCATCCAGTGTTCATGACGCCCTAGAAATTGTTAAATCTATGAGAGGTGAAGGCAAAGCCGCCGAAACTCTAGATGAAAGAAGCGCATTCATCGGCAGAGAAATCCTCAAAGAAATCGAAGGCCGATTATGCTTCTTGAACGATGTAGGTCTAGACTATCTCACACTTGATAGAAGAGCCAACACTCTTTCGGGTGGCGAGAGTCAAAGGATACGATTAGCAACCCAAATCGGTAGCAGATTAACCGGGGTGATGTATGTTCTTGACGAGCCATCTATCGGATTACATCAAAGAGATAATGAACGATTATTAGCAACACTAAGAGAACTTTCAGACCTTGGAAACACCCTCTTAGTAGTAGAGCACGATGAAGAAACCCTACGCCAAGCAGACTGGCTTTGCGACCTCGGGCCAGGGGCTGGTTTACAGGGTGGAAAAATTGTGGCCAATGGCCCTCCAAAGGTTGCAATGAAATCAAAAGAATCGGTTACTGGCGCCTATCTTTCAGGAAAGAGAAGCATCCCCGTTCCCGATAATCGAGTATCTGCAAGCAAAGGCCACCTCAAGGTAATCGGCGCTAGACAAAACAATCTTTCAGACATAACAGTTGAATTCCCATTAGGATGTTTAACCGCTGTCACGGGCGTTTCAGGCTCAGGGAAATCCTCACTGGTCTCTAGTATTCTAGCACCTTCACTACAGAGGCATTTGAATGGTTCAGATGCTCAACCGGGAGCCCACGATGAAATTGAAGGAATAGAAAACGTCGACAAAGTAATCGTGATAGATCAATCTCCAATCGGCAGAACTCCTCGTTCTAATCCAGCAACTTATACCAAGGCATTCGACGATGTTCGTAAATTATTTTCCGAGACAAAATTATCCAAGGAAAGGGGCTATACTCCAGGCCACTTTTCATTTAACGTCAAAGGAGGAAGGTGTGAGGCCTGCAGAGGCGGCGGCTCAATCAAACTCGAGATGAATTTCCTTCCCGATGTGTGGATAACCTGCGACATATGCCATGGTAAAAGGTACACGAGAGAAACTTTAGAAGTTACTTGGAAAGGCAAAAACATCCATGATATTCTAGAAATGCCGGTATCGGAAGCGGTTGAATTCTTTGCCAACCATCGAAAATTACACCGCACACTTTCCACAATCAACGATGTTGGATTAGGCTACATCAGACTTGGTCAACCAGCAACAACCTTGTCGGGTGGAGAAGCTCAGCGAGTCAAATTAGCTAGCGAGTTGAGAAGGCCCCCTCACAAACATACAATGTATATTCTAGATGAGCCAACCACCGGCCTTTCCTTTTCGGATGTACAACAATTGATTGAGGTATTGCTTAGATTGAGGACTACCGGCCACTCAATAATAGTCATTGAACACCATTTAGATGTGATCAAATCTGCAGATTGGGTTATCGATTTAGGCCCAGAGGGTGGCGATAGAGGTGGAAGAGTTGTTGCGAAGGGAACCCCGGAACAAGTTGCAAAGGTGAAGAAAAGTTTCACCGGCCAATTCCTGAAAGAAATCTTGTGATTTTGGCGAAATTTCGGGATTGCGCCAAGCGTAGTATTCATGGACGGTAGTCGCTGCCGACGCTCTGCCCCCTTAGGGGGCAGGTGCGACAAGTGTCCTCAAATATAGTCAGAGTCGAGGCAACTCCAAAACTAGGAGAGAGCATGAGAGATGTTCGTGGAGATTCAGTAAAGAGGCAACTGGCAGCCGACCACGGAGTAGAAATTGACAGCGTTCGTTCAATTGTTGGATTCCTAATCGCTAGCGAAATCGATGAAAAACAAATCTCAGAACGCGTAGATGATATTTTTGCCGACCCAATTATTGAAGAGAGCGCAACAAACGCACTTCATTTAGAAAACAAAGAGCTATTTCCACAAGCCAGCGACATGGTTGTTACGATTGGATTTAAGGCCGGAGTAACAGATAATCCTGGCAAAGCCGCACTTGATGGATTCCTAACAATTTTCCCAGATGCAGGAGCTGATGCTAGAATCTCTACATATCTAACATATGCATTCACAGGAGTGCCTAAAGGAATTGAAGTTGAGTGGTTAGCAAAGCAACTGCATAATGGTTTGATAGAAAGAGCACTGTACTCATTGAGCGGTGAACCCACGCCTGAGATCGAATACATTCCAGTGACTCCTAGTGACTATGCTGCACCGGCAACGATCGACCTCGAAATTTCAGACGACGAATTATTGAAACTTTCTGATGAAGGATTACTTGCATTAAATTTAGAAGAAATGCAGACAATTCAAGCACACTATCGTGACCCAGAAATCAGAGCGGCTAGAGCAGCGCTGGGCCTACCCGAAAATGCCCCGACCGATGTCGAATTAGAATGCCTGGCGCAAACATGGTCGGAACACTGCAAGCACAAAATTTTCGCAGCACATATTCACCATGTCGATACCGAAACAGGAGAAGATTCCGAAATCGACTCCTTATTCAAGACACACATCATGAATCCAACACTTGAGATGAAGGACGAGGTAGATTGGTTACTATCCGTTTTCCATGATAACTCAGGAGTAATCGCATGGGATGATGAGTGGTCGCTGTGTATGAAAGCAGAAACCCACAATTCACCTAGCGCATTAGATCCCTACGGCGGGGCTATGACAGGAATAGTTGGTGTGAACCGGGATATTCTAGGGACTGGTTTAGGGGCAAGACCAATTGCAAATACCGATGTGTTTTGTTTCGGCCCACCCGACTGGGAAGGCGACTTGCCAGACAACCTATTCCACCCTTCACGTGTTTTGAGAGGAGTCCACGCAGGTGTGCGCGTAGGCGGAAATGAAAGCGGAATCCCAACAGTTAACGGAGCAATAGTATTCGACGACCGCTACATCGGTAAGCCACTTGTTTACTGTGGAACGATTGGAATAATGCCTCGAAAATTGGCTGATGGTAGAGAGTCCCATGAAAAGAACCCACAAGCAGGGGACAGAGTCTACATGGTTGGCGGAAGAGTCGGATATGATGGAATTCACGGAGCCACATTTTCTTCTTTGGAATTGACTGAAGAATCACCATCTAGTGCAGTACAGATTGGAGACCCAATTACACAAAAGAAAATGCTTGATATGATTCTTGAAGCCAGAGATGCAGGATTGATTACCTGTATCACCGATAATGGCGCAGGAGGACTTTCATCCAGCATTGGAGAAATGGCAGAGTACACCAATGGTTGTAGAATCGACCTAGGAAAAGTTCCATTGAAACAAGAAGGACTCTCTTCTTGGGAAATATTAGTTTCAGAATCTCAAGAAAGGATGACCGTCGCTGTAAGCGAATCTGATGTTTCGGCATTCGAAGCCCTAGCTACTCTTC
This sequence comes from Methanobacteriota archaeon, assembly GCA_002689345.1. Classification (GTDB taxonomy): domain Archaea; phylum Thermoplasmatota; class Poseidoniia; order Poseidoniales; family Poseidoniaceae; genus MGIIa-K1. The sequence goes on from NZFU01000043.1 coordinate 4,798, forward strand.
ACGAAGTAGAAGCCACTTGGGTTGCAGATTTCACAGATACAGGCCAATTCCACGTTTTACATGGAGAAGACACAGTCGCCTCGTTACCAATAGAATTCCTTCACGACGGAGTTCCGCAATTACGCCTAGAGAGTGAATGGAAGAGCCCCGAACTCATTCAATTCTCTCCACCAGAATCACCATCTCACACACCACTACTTATGCGGATGCTTGCAAGACCAAACATCGCATCAAAGGAAACATGGGTGCGCCAATATGACCACGAAGTCATCGCCCAAACCGCAGTCAAACCTTTCGTTGGAGTAGAGAGAGACGGCCCGGGAGACGCGGGCTTATTGGCTCCAATACACGGCTCAACACACGGCTTAGTTGTTTCAAACGGCATCTCCCCGAGATACAGCGACATTGATGCCGGGGCTATGGCGGCAGCAGCAGTTGACGAAGCGGTTAGAAATGCAGTTTGCACGGGAGTAGATCTTTCCAAGGTTGCAGGACTGGACAACTTTTGTTGGCCCGACCCAATAGAAAGTAAGAAGACTCCAGATGGAAAATTCAAACTAGCCCAATTAGTAAGAGCAAACCGAGAATTAGAACGGATTTGTAGGGCTTACTTTGTACCCTGTATTTCAGGTAAAGATTCGATGAAGAACGATTATGGAAGCGGCGAAAATAAAATTTCAATTCCACCAACACTCCTCTTTTCCTTATTCGGAAACCACCCTGATGTTAGATACACTACAACATCAGACCTCAAGCCAGGTGAAAGCCTGTATTTGGTCGGAGAGTCAAAACAAGAATTAGGCGCTAGTGAACTAGCATTCATGTTGAAGGAATCTGGCGAAGCTGAAGGAATTGGTGGCGAAGTTCCACAATTACCTGAACCAGAAAAGAATCTAGCCTCTTACAAGGCACTGACCAAAGCCATACAATCTGGAATCGTTCGAACCGCTCACGACTGTAGTGAAGGCGGGGTTGCAGTAGCGATTGCTGAGATGTGCATTGGAGGAAGGTGTGGTGCAGCAATAGATGTTGATGGACCTGGAGATGCAGACCTATGGGGCCGGCTTTGGGGAGAATCTTTGGGGAGAATCCTAGTCGGTGTTAAGCAAGAGAACAGAAAAGAGTTCTTGGCTGCAATGAAAGGCAACCCACTCACATACATGGGCGAAACAACCGATGGAGACACGCTTGGAATTTGGGATGGCGACGACTTGGTAATCGAAGCCAACGTCGAAGAAATGGTATCTGCTTGGAAAGGAAGTTTAGACATGACAGGGGGTGTACAATGATGGTACAAACACCAAAGGTTGCCGTTCTATTCGGTTTCGGAATTAATTGCGACCGTGAAACAGCAGCGGTTTTTGAATTGGCAGGAGCTGCTAGCGAAAGAGTTCATGTGAACCATTTTGTTAGTGGAGAAAGAGACCTTTCAGAGTTCCAAATTTTAGCAGTACCTGGTGGCTTCTCTTTCGGAGACCACCTTGGCTCAGGAAGATTACTAGGTAATAGAATGAGATTTGCTATGCGAGAACAATTATCTGCATTCGTAGCAGCAGGAAAGCCAATAATTGGAATCTGTAATGGATTCCAAGTATTAGTAAAAACAGGGTTACTTCCTGGAAGGGAAGTTCCAGATTTTGAGCAAAGAGCGAGCCTAACTCTCAACAATAGTGGCCGCTATGAAGATCGCTGGGTCACACTAGAATTCGACCCCGACAGCCCTTGTATCTGGACAAAAGGAATCACAAGAATCGAATGCCCTGTTAGACACGGAGAAGGGCGCTTTGTTATGCCCTCATCCACTGACCTCGATGGCTTAGATAGCAATAATCAGATTGTTACTAGGTATGTAGACCCTTCAACCGAGCCCGGTAAAGGAATCACCGACCAGACCCTCCCCTTCCCACTTTGCCCTAATGGTAGCATCAGAAATATTGCAGGAATATGTGACCCAACTGGACTTGTATTTGGCCTAATGCCACATCCAGAAGCAGCGTATGCAACCTTCTTACACCCACACCACACTCGCAAAGATGTAAACGAAGAAATATTGGCAGAAGGAATGCAAATTTTCCGTAATGCTGTTGAATACGCTCAAGCAAACCTTTGAGAAAGAATCTCTCATCCTTAGGGTATGGCGAGCGAGAAACTGTACATGGAAAGCATAGATGCATGCTATTTACGCGACTTCACAGCCGAAGTAACAGCGGTTGACGACAATTCGGTTGTGCTTGATAGAACGCTATTCTATCCACTTGGCGGCGGTCAGAATTGGGACACCGGCACCCTATCGTGGGACGGTGGAAAACTGGCGGTTTCTGAAGTTCGAGGACGAGCCGATGTACAGCATTTTGTTGGCGAAGACCACGGATTAAGCATAGGCGACTCCATCGAAGGAGAAATCGATTGGGACAGGCGCCACGCACACATGAGGATGCACACAGCCCAACACCTGGTAAGCGGAATAGTCTACGAAATGTATGATGGAGCTAGGACGGTTGGAAACCAAATACACTCTAATAGGTCACGTATAGATTTCAACCCAATAAAATTCACAGAAGAAATGATAGAGGATTTATTCCACAAAGCAAACGAGATGGTGGAGTCCAATCTTGAGGTAACCGACTGTATAATGACTAGAGACGAGATCAATGCAATCATGCCACCAGAAAGAACTAACATGGATTTATTACCAATTTCTGTGAAGCAATTACGGATAATAAAAATTGGAAACAATGTGGACCTGTGCCCTTGCGCAGGAACCCATGTAAGGGCCCTTGGTGAGATAGGAGAAATGGAGTTTTTAGGTCGTAAGAACAAGGGCAAGGGTACAACTCGGGTGAGTTACACTCTTGATGGCTGTGAGAGTTGAAATATACTCAAAAAGTCTAATCTCTGCTTGAAAGGTAATAATAATAATTGCTTCTCAAGTAGTCTATAAGTCTAAATCATCATCTAGTAATTCCGAGACTTCAGATTGAGCGCCTTCCCACTCGGCCCTATCACGTTCTCTTTGTGCAATAGTAGCCGCTTCCACCACTTCTTTAAGCGGCTCAGGCGCATCAGAAGCAGCTCTTCCAGCTTCTATTTTGTCAACCATTTCCCGGTCTTCTCCAAGACGGTCAGAACGGTCTACTGCGGCTATGGGCCGGCTAGGTATTGTACGGGCCCCATACTCGATATCTTCAACCTCTAAAGCCTCCGACATGTACTCTAAAACTTCTTCTGGCGGTAACTCATCCCTCCAAGGATTTTGATTTCCAACAGTCTGTACAACACTCGTCTTTTCTCTCTTAGCTTGCGTAGCAAATAATTGATTGATATCCTCTTCAGTTGGTAACGGCTTTGCCTCAGCAAGCGAATTTGCCAATCTCTGTTGTTCGCGCAACGCTGGACCATGAGCCTCATCGTGATCGTAGCGATTAGGCGATGCCGCCATCGCTAGCAAATCCTTTGCAAGTTGAAATAATTCATCAGAAGGTGAGGACTTAGCGATGATGTCTCTAACCTTTTTGTGGTGCGAAATACACGACCTACACCGCTGCGAGCCAGAAACATCTTGAGCATCACAACGTAGACAACAGGCTTGGAAACCCAAGTCTTTCATCGCTCTACGCGGCATCGCCATAACACCCGCTAACTGAATGAAGCAAAGAATCCTTCCGCGCGAGGCTTCAAATCCCACCGTCGCGACAAAGTTGTATGGCGAGGGACCCGAGGGCCGATATTCTTGAAGACGACCTCTTTCCTAAAACCCCACATAGAATTCACCGCGTCCATGCTCAAAGAAGCGACGATGGAACGATTCACATCGACACCCAAGGCGGATTTTTTGGAATAAATAATCGCCAACCAGTCCAGTTACACAAAGGAAAGATTTGGCATTTTAGTAAAGAAGAGAAGAGCCACTTACTCCTTGCAACCGCCGCATTCACATTCGCACTTGGCCTATTGAGAGTTGGTGGTATTTTTGGAATTGATTCCTACGGCGGTACCGGTGCTTGGGGTGCACTTCTGATAATATCCATGCCAGTTATGCTTATTGCAGTCGGTCCAGCCTTTTTACTCCATGAAATTGGCCACAAAATCATGGCAAAGAAGTATGGTTGTTGGGCCGAGTTTAGAGCGGACCCTAAGGGGTTAAAGTTTGGAATTTTTTTCGTTGCAATAACGGGGATATTATTCATGGCCCCTGGGGCAGTAATGGTTGCAGGACTTGTAACTCGTCGCCAAAACGGACACATTGCAATTGCAGGTCCGGCGGTTAACTTCGGTTTATTTTTGATTGGAATCCCTCTTGGTGGATTAATTCTAGGTCTTACTGGAGCGGAATTATCTGGAGATGCTGCGTATATTGCAGACGGGGCAATAAATCTCAAAGCGATGATTTACGACATGGTATTCTTTTGGATTGCCGCAAATATTGGATTAGGATTATTCAATATGATTCCATTTGGGCCATTGGATGGTGCAAAGATCAAAGATTGGAGCGAACCGGTATGGTTTGCTACCTTCGTACTATTCATCGCCGTTATCGCCCTATGGTGGACTGGAACATTCAGTCCAGTAGACGATGCAGCAATCAAGATCGCAGAATTATTCTGATTCTTCCAAGTAAGCATTTGTTACCGGACTTTCATCAAGATGGAAGAAAGAGTAAGTAGCCCACCATGTGATGGTGTCGAGCGCATCTACTAGGTTGCTTGTACCACTTTGCTCTTCACCGTAATCTTTCCCGGTTGTGTCCATCCAATCTTCCATCTCATCAAGAGTATCACATGTTTGGTGGTAGCACCAATAGCCATCAACCAATCCACCGAATCCCATAGTAACGGTTCCAAGATTATCTTGGAAAGTGGCGTGATCTGAGCGAGCAGTAGTGTCCTCGTAGACAATAATTTCAGGGCGGTCTTTAGCCAACCAATCATCGACTTTCCAAGTATCTGCAGAATATCCTTCCCCAATTAATGGCGACATTTGTTCTTCGACACCTATTGCATCAGAACCAATCCACATAGCTAAATTTACCATTCCTGGTTGGTTCATCACATCATGGTCTAGGCTTGGCCCGATGTACACTCGCATAGGCCAAACTTCGTCATCTTTAGGGTACCCATCTGGGTCGATTTCAGGTTGAGGGTCACAATTTCCTTCACCGCCACCGTGTCCATTACCACAGGGAGCACCTCCTCCTCCTGGCCAATTTACTCCTGCCATGTCGAGATTGACATAATTGGTAACCTCGACATTTGGATTGTCTTCTTTCACCCAGTAATCGGTCCAATAATCACTACCTCTCTTACCGCCTTCTTCTCCAGACCATAAGCAGAACACCATCGAATTCCGAGTCTTGTATCCCGCCATAGCATCTGCTACAGTCAACACCATGCTAGTGCCTGCAGTATTGTCATACGCTCCAACCCTAGTTCCATATGTTCTACCAAAAATGTGAGGGTCAAGCATTCCACCATTGGCAGGAGGGGCAATGTCGAAGTGGGCGCCAAACACCATCCACTTGTCAGGATCAACTTCTCCCCAACGATAACCACAGATATTGTAAGCTTCAGGATTTTGAGCTCCAGTCGTTACAGAATCATATGCGAAACGCTGAGTGATTACTTCCAAGCCAAAACTTTCCAAAGTCTGAATAAGATATTGTGCAGCATCTTCGTAGGCAGCATTACCTTGTCCAGCCCACCTATCGAGATAACCAATAGCGCCGTCAGCCAAATCGGTAGCATCTAATGATTCATCAGACAACATTGCCAAATAATCATACGTTGTTCTTCCATTTACGATACCTGTGGAATGCCTACCGCCATCAGCATCAGAATAGGCCGCCGCCATTTGTCTTTGAATTGGAATCCTAACCGCAACGACATCTCCACCATTATTGCTAGATGGTAAAACCACGTCTAGTGAACTATTATTTCCAGGTGCCCGGGTTATGCCTTGGTTGTCATTACTATCTTGGCCACCACGGTTGTACCATGTCCTCCAAGACTCATCCAGGCCTCTAATAGGCCAATCCTCACGCCCATATTCTCCAATCAATACAACTGCCGTATCGGTTCTTGGTGGCGCTAATACACTAAGCAATACAGATTCACCGGCTTTGAGATCTACAACAGTTGAATTTTGAACAAATCCAGAGTCCTGATTCAAAATCAAGTATGGAATAAACGCAGACATGTCTGAATCTGCAGCGATGGTCACTCCTTGAAACACACCACCTGTAAATATTGCAGGAGTTATTACGACGTCATCAGACGATAAGGAATCGTCACCATCTTCACCAAAGCAACCACTAAGAGGTGCTAAACAAAACAACAGGGCTAGAAACCCTGCAGTTATTGGGCGCTGCATGTCTATCCGTAGTTGCAACCCTATCTGAATGCTACGATTATTTGAGAAATCAAGAAAACGAAGGTTTGATAATCTTCTAAGTGCAATTATAACATGAGAATAATGGTAATGACAGCGCCGCTGATTAATGAATTGCTAAGAAAAAAAAGATGTTCAAAAGGAGCATGCCGCCCTAGGAGAACAAGTTATCTTTGGGCGAAGATGGTTCGCTCTGAACAAGACGACAAGACGCCTGTAATCGAAGGCTAATCACAATTCATTAGGCACAGGAGTTTGGTCCATATGCAGGAATGCATAGACCGCCCACCACGTTACAATGTCCCACGAATGAGCCAAATTATTAATTCCCGTTGAATTATCTGTATCCATGTATTCAATCATGGTTTCCATAGTATCGCATTCTCGGTGATAGCACGGATATCCATCAACCAAACCATTCCAGCCTAGTGTAGCGACCCCGATATTTTGGAACGAGTCGTGGTCACTTCGAGCAGTTGGAGATTCGTAAATCGCCACTGTATCTTCGTAAATATCACCCCACAACGGACTTTCACCGCCATCTAACCATGCCTCTCTCCCACGTTCGATTTCGGTACCGAGATCGAGTGCATCAGAACCAATCCACTCGGCCAAGTGATACATACCAGGTTGGTCTATTTCTTCTTGAGTGCCATCGGGGCCTAGATAGACCGAGAGTGCATAATCACCAGGATAATTGACACCAGCCATATCGAGGTTGAGATAATTGCTGACAGTAACTCCATCGGGCAAGTCATTTGCGAATGAACGGGAGCCCCACAGACCTTCTTCCTCAGAGGACCAGAGGCAGAATACCATTGTTCTACGAGCATCAAATTCTGCCAAAACACTTGCTGTGGTTAATACCATACTAGACCCTGCTGCATTGTCGTAAGCCCCGTGTCTGGTGCCGTAACCCGGAACACCAATTTGCGCACCAGGCGTGTATGCTACAGGAGGGGCAATATCGAAATGAGCGCCAAAAATCAACCATTCATCTGGATAAACCGAACCTATCTTGTAGCCACAAATATTCACTGCCCAAGCAGTATTAGACTGGAATCTGTGCACTTCGACTGAATCTAATCCATAGCCCTGCATCACACCTTCGAAATAGGTGATGGCATGTTCGTAAGAGGGGTTTGCATTACCTATCCAACGGTCGAGATAACCGACAGCGCCATCGGCACCACAAGTCGCACAAGGAGTATCATCTGTGATGAAATCGACCCAATCGTACACATCGCGCCCGTTAACCCAGCCACCACTTGCTCCAACACCATCTGCTTCCGTTAAGTCAGATCTTTGGTCTCTTACCGTTTTCAAAGATTTAGAAATTACCTTTCCGCCACTCTCGTTGCCAGGAACAACCCACGGCCACTCACCACCAGTATCTTGATTTTCAACAACCATTACCGATGATGAGCCATCAGTGATTCCACTTTCCCAGGTCGCCCATGAGATATCAGGCGCTCTAATCGGCCAATTCTCTCTTCCATATTCTCCGATTAGTAGGAACACATCGGAGTTTCTAGGCGGGAATAGTATGTTTACAGAAACCGACTCACCTTGCTTAAGATCGAATACAGTTCCGTTTTGAGCTCTCATTGAACCAGGGTCCTGCACAAAGTAAGGAACAAATACACTCATATCTGTATCGGCCTTTAATTTGATGACCGTCCAATCTCCTCCGGGAATGATGTCGGGGGATACATTCAGACTATCGGCGAAAAGGGCATCAGAATCACTATCTTCTCCAAAGCACCCAGATAGTGGAGCAAGGCACATTACAGACACCATCAGTATGGCGCGAGCGATATCCATAATGGGCCCGACATCTATCTTATTGTTGAATCATATGGTTAGAATCTCATTACCGGTGTGCGGAATACACTTTCCGGATATAGGATAAGCGTTATACATGGTTCAACGGCCGGATTAACTGATGGCAACTGTTCGCCTCGACCAAAAATCGCGAGCAATTGTACGTTCTATCTCTGATTCATATATCAACGCCTTAGCCAAATATTTCGGTAGTGGGCCTACAGATATTGATGTTGCAAGGCAACAACATAGAGCCTATGCCAAGGCATTATCTGCGAACGGAGTCGAAGTCACAACATTGGAGGCCGACCAGAATTATCCTGACTGTGTTTTCGTTGAAGACCAAGCGGTTGTAATCGATGGTCATGTGTTACTACCCGTTCCTGGTCACGAATCGCGCCGGGGGGAGCAACCCCCTATTGCCGACTTCCTTTCCGATAAACTCCAAGGGCACCAAATATGCAAAATGGAACCGCCAGCAATGATGGATGGTGGAGATATTTTACGCCTAGGCGACCTATTTTTCGTAGGGCGTTCAACCAGAACCAATGATGCTGGAATTAAGGAATTGAAAGATCTTCTAGACCATCTTGGCCACGAGTTAAGAATTGTAGACATTCCTCCTCAAGCATTACACCTGACAAGCATCTCTTCTACACCTTCGGACAACATCATTCTCGCACCAGAAGGGTACTTGAGTCCAGAATCGTTTGGAGAATTACCCGATGGTTGCGAAGTAATCATGATGCCCAATGAAGAAGTGTATGGATGCAACACCATAGGTCTTCCAGGAAATAAAGTGATTTTAGCAAAAGGATATCCAACTGTTAAGGCTATATTAGAGGCAAAAGGATTCGAATGTATCACCATCGATATGGGGCAAATTCGTGCTGCAGACGGTTCACTGACTTGCTGCTCAATATTTTACTAACACGCGTTGTTGATATACACGGTTTAGGTGGCAAACCTGCTGCAGGGGTCGCCCAGCTTGGTCAAAGGCGCTGGGATGAGGTCCCAGTCCGTAATGGTTCGCAGGTTCAAATCCTGCCCTCTGCACCTCTAATTCAATCGAATTAGAATTGTTGAAAAATCATCCTTCAAACAGTTTCCATTCGCCAGTCTGATTATCAAACCATTCCGCTCGCCCATCTGAATACTCGCGCCACCTATAGCCATCCGCATCCACACTTTCAGTCCATTCATTCACCACAGAAGAGGGCGAGTAAATGTCCGCTCCAGAATCTAAAACCGGCGGCGTAGAGGAGTGGTAAATTTCCTGGCCAACACCCGCCATCGAAGGCATCGATGCAGCCTCTTTACTCATCCAAAACTCATCTTCTGAATCTGAATAGCCATCAGATCTCCTTGCCTTGAAAAGCAATAATGGAATTATTAATGCTAAAGCACATATTCCGAGTACAGCAAATAATCCCCACGACTCTGTTTCAACCTTATCTTTGGGAGAGACTTCAATGTTCGACGAGGCACCTTCTTCTTCCGAAGGAGCAACTAAGAGAATATTCGCTCTCTCAACATCATGTAACCCCTGTTCACTAAAGCCGTAAACTTCAATCTCAGTTATACCATATTCAAACTCTGTACAAGAAAGACTTGAAGAAGTCGTTTCTGACAATTCATCGTTAACATACCACTCGTATCGAATAATTGGTATGGGCTGCGGAGTGGAATAATCTGTAGCATAAACAGTACTAATTTCACAAAACGCCTTTCCAATATCGGGAACATCATTCAAATTTAATAGGAAGCTTGGGGGAGGAAGCGGCTCGACTACAACAAGTGGAATTTCATAATCGACTAATATTTCCACGCCATTCTCATAATATGCGTAAATCAAATACTCGCCCACATTCCATTGACTACAATCAACCGTGCCCGAGTTGGTAGTGGGAAGGAACGGTTCACTATCTACAGTAAACCCGGTACTGCCCCACACAATTTCCCCCATTAAATCGTAGAATTCACCGATTGAATCACTTAACACGGCATCAATTCGGCAATCATCTCCACGAATAGTAGTAAACCCTTGAGATTCAGTTCCGCTGGGGCCATCTACGACCAATTTTAGCGATGTAGCATCAAAGGCCGATGAAAGAGTAAATCTCCCGAAATCTTCTTCATACTCGATTTTATTATCGGAAAGATCGTGAACTCGTAGTGTAAATTCATGCTGTCCTGAAAGCCAAGCTGGGAATTCAAGATTTCTTAAATCATACATGTCACCATTAACAGTATAATTGTCCCAAATCGAATATTCAGAATTATCTGGCGCTACAACCAGTAATTCAACAGCGACATCCAGTGCATCTGAAACCGAATCTAAATCATACTGGACGCGGAATAAATCCTCATTACCATCCCCGCTGGAGTCGAGTAATTGAGTATCTATTTGCCACATTGTAACGGTCCAATCAAGGGGTTGTAATTCGAACCCATATTCGTCCGTCAAATCATTCCAGGTAATCATTTCAACAAATTCATTTCCATTAGGTAGGATTGCACGTATTTCTATTAATACATCTTGTTCCCATTCGGCATATAGCCAGAATGTTTGCAACCCTCGCCCACCAGGGTTATCTTCGAAGATTGGTCCCATGAAAAGGGTGCGAGATTCGGACATCGAAGTCAAACCATCAAACCCAGTTTTATTCCATGCGTTTACTTCAAGGATAACGGGAGTATCTATCAAGAAAGAATGGTCAATATTGACGGATACTTCCAATGAATCAAACGCCCCATCTTCATCCAAATCGTATGGAGTTACCATGGCATCATTTAGACGCACAGAATCCCACCACAAATCTAAGTTAAGGGCCGAAGAAACATGCTCTCGCTGCGAATCAACGTATAATACTAAATTTCCTCGAAGCATTCCAGGGGTTAAATCAGTTTCACTCATATCAAGTGTTATTGAATGCGAACCCCATTCTAGATTAGTCAAATATTGCGAATGTCTAACACTTATATTTTCATCTGAATATATCTGAAGGTACACATCCCCGGTTCCCCCCCAACTGTCTGAAGCGGCCCGGAAGTCAACAACCAAACTGTCATTTTTACCATCTCCAGTTGTATCATGCGGGTCCCAATAAACGTCCTCTAACCATTCATTATTATTATTTGAAGAAGAAGGATATTCAATCCA
>NZFU01000044.1 GCA_002689345.1 Methanobacteriota archaeon
GTACACTCGCTACCCTCGTTATACCCATTAATACAAAGGGGAACCCTTGCGATTGTTTTGTTAACTTGAATATAATAGCATTCGTATGGCAGACCCGATAATCAGTCCTGATGGGAATTTTATTTGGAATGGAAATGAATGGATATCGGCCTCTGCGCCTTCCGTAATAGTAGAACAATCTTTTTCGCAACAACCAATGAATTCTTCTAACTCTGGAAGAAAAATAAAATTGATAGTAGCTGTTACATTGGCAATGCTAATTATTGGAAGTAGCCTTTATATTTGGTTTGACTATTGGGAAAAAGAAGATGATGATGATGACTCTCTTCCTTATTTTTTCCGAAACAATGATGCTTCGGGTCAAGTAACTGATGAAGCATATGATAACTTAATTTCTTTACAATTAATGTATCATAGAAGCGACAACTTGGAATGGGATAATATCGCTATTTCCATCAGCAAAGTTGGGGGTACTGTACATGACACCCCTTATCTTTGTGAAATATACGAATCTAACAGCGATGCACCCTGTACATTTGACGCAAGCGATGGTAAATATTGGCTTCCAATGTATGAACTCTTAATCAGTGAAGGTGATGTAAATATTTGCAATGGAGAAGACCCCTACTGTGAAATTGAAGTAACAATTAATCTGATTGAATACAAGGGAGAATCTAACATAAATATCTATTCTCATAATGGAAGAGCGTATTAGGATACGATGAATAGACAAATCGTTTCGGATAAGTTGCAAGGGTTCGTCGGAAAACCCTTTACATTTTATTTTCCGATACAAAGGGGATTCAGTGGGTCAATACAGTCGCTACCCTTTCGATCAAAATTTCCCATCCTTCTTGCGTTTACTCTTGTATTGCATCATCAGGCCGCAATCACGGCACATCCAGTGTTCGATTCGCATGAATCCAATCATTTGCTTTGGGATTTGACAGGTAACATCAGCGGATTTACATTCGGGACAAATTTTACTCATTCTCATAAACAATCGATTGCTTTCTAATCCATTAACTAACCTATTCAACCACTATATACGGATACTTTGAGGGGGCCGTCCAAAACCCCTTTACATTTTATTTTCTCATACGAAGGGTTTGCTGTGGGGCACTGCCAACACTAGTGTCCGTATCGGCCCACTGCACCACTATTGTCAAAAACTAACAGCCATCTAGGCCGCATGGTGAGGCATTGGATAGTCGGAGTTTGTTGTTGGCTGTCACCCGTTGTCCCGAATTAAATCGAGCAACGAGCAGTTCCCATCCTTGCCATAAAATCGTAAGTTGTCAGAATAATATCGATGTTTTTCAATTGCCAGAACCGTGGACTGGAAATCTTTCTTCAGCACCTATCTTGTTTGTTTCTTCAAATCCGTCGATTAACAAAGATGAGGCTTATCCCACTAAATCGTGGAGCGAAGAAGAGGTCGTAGATTTCTTCGAAAACCGGTTTGAATCGGACCGTGTTTGGACTCGCATCTCGCCGTCTCGAGCCCGATATGTTTTACTGAAAGATCGAAAATCATACCATGACAATTGGGTTAGGTTTTGGTCATCTGCTAGAAAGCGGTCCGAGGAGCTCTTGGGCCACCTCCCGACCCCGGGGCGCGACTACGCACTGACGGAAGTTGTGCATTGCAAGTCTGAAGATGAGAAGGGGGTTTCTGAATCAATTTCCATGTGCTCGCAGAAATGGATTGGGCCAATTCTAGAACACTCCAATGCGAAAATCATCGTATTGGTGGGTGCCCTTGCTAGAGACGTGTGTAGTGATATTTGGAATATCGATAATTCTCAATCTGTACACTTCAATGTGTTAGCCGGACGTCGGCATAGAGCAGTTGTGATTCTTCCGCACCCAAATGCACGGAACGTTCCAAAGAAAATTTCAGATTATGCAACTGAAGAGCAAATCCGTAAACTACGATCCCTGCTATCGAAATAGATGAGAGGCGCCCTTTGGAAAATATTATTGCTTTTTCAAATTACAATGGCCTCATATATTATTTATTTCAAGGAGGCTTTAGGTGCTGTGATGCCATCATTTAGAATCTGCTCAAATTGCTTTGGATCCCAAGTTTATCCATATATGGGATTCATGACCGGAGAACGTTACCAATGTCAAGAATGTGAAGAGATACTAGTCATGCCAATTGAGTTTGACAATACCGATGATTATTTACAATTCCTAAAGGTACAGAGTCCTGAGAAATTTGCTCAAATTGAAGGGGATCTGAAAGATGTGCAAAAAGAGGTGGAAGTTCCGAAACCCATAACTGAAGATGAGGATTTAGAATTGGTTTCCAATAGTGGAAAACTGTCGCATATTTGCATATTTGAAGATTGCCAGAAGGGGAAGAGAAGTGGGACGGATTATTGTCGAAAACATTGGCGAGATGGCCATGATGTTGAATTTTAATCTTGTTTGACGGGACGAAACTAATTCGAACAGTATAACAATCCCCCTTGCTGGTCGGGGTTTAACATACTAAATTGTTCAAACCTTGAGGTTTGCTTGACGCGCTAGTAATACTATTTTCATACTATGTTCAAGCATTGCTGCATTTGCCCAGGCTTCATCTAAGTCTGCCCCTACACAGTATGCTCCATGGCCGCGAATTACAACGCATTTGCTTCCGCCTTGTTTGAGTGCATCGGCGGTTTGTCTTAGGAAATCATCGGGGTTTTCATCATCTGGGTCAACGATTACAATCTTTCCAAGCAGCTTCTTACCAACTTCATCGATTGGTGAGCAAAGAATCAAGTCTTTCTCGCAGCTTGCTGCGGTGGTATAAGCTCCCATCATGTGAATACAGGATGCAGGCCCTCCAGTTAGCATATGCGTGGATGCGAGTAATACCTCGAGAATTCTCCAATCGCTAGGTGCGCCTTCGGGGGCGCCTTGGCCTAATCGGCCTCCGACTAACCCTCGCTCATTTAGACGGGAGAGAGTTGTTCCGGCTTTGGTTGAAATCATAACTCCGGGCATTCCTGGATGTAGCATTGAAATCGTTCCCATATTCGCCCTTACTAATTGCTCTCTATCCAATTGGCGAGCTAGTCTTGCAATATCTGCAACTAGGTGATCGGGTACTACAATATCTGCTGCAAGTACCGCTGGAGGCATTGGCTCTGTTTCCAATTCCTCGATTATATCGGCTGCTCCAGCAAGCGATTTTCGTAAACTACTGACTTCGCCTGATAGTTTGATTACTTCTTTTTCTGCAGCTTTTGCGCGGTTGGAAACGTCTGGTCCAGGAGGGTTTGAAGTGGGTACCTCTTCTTCGGGCGTGGCTTCTGGTGATTCTTCGGTTTGTTCAACCTCTTCCTCTGCTTCGGTTGGCTCTTCCGCTGCTTCTTCTACACTTTCTTCGGATGGCTCAGATTCGGTTTCTTCCTCTACAGGTTCTTCGGCCGCTTCTTCAGCAGCTGGCTCACTAGGCTCTTCTGCCTCGGATTCTTCTTTCGTATCTTCTTCAACGTTAGAAGGCGGGGATTTTGGAGGTCCTGATGGTGGGCCGGATGGAGGTCCCGATGGTGGACCGGATGGTGGACCAGATGGAGGTCCTGATGGTGGACCGGATGGAGGGCCTGATGGAGGTCCTGATGGTGGGCCGGACGGAGGGCCTTTTGAAGGAGGGCCGGATGGTGGTCCAGATGGTTTTTCTTCGGAAACCTCTGGCTTTTCTTCGGTGACTTCTGAGTCTTCTTCAGAAGTTTCTGATTGTTCTTCTTCGGCCGGTGGGGTCTCTTCCACGGGTTCTGATTGTTCTTCATCAGATGTTTCTTTTTCTGTCGATTCTTCTTCAACAGGTTGCGTCATGTCTCCAAGATCGTCAAACGCGCCTCCGAACATGTCGTCCGCTGCTGTGTTTTCTGCATCCTCTCGAGCCTTTTCTGCTGATGTTTTTGGACCGGCCACGCTCTCTCCCCGGTAGGGCCACGGAGCGCGGCTTAAATAGCGGTTGTTACTCGGCGACCTGCTGCCCGCGTGGTGTAGTGGTCTATCATGAGGCGTTGTCGATGCCTCGACCCGGGTTCAAATCCCGGCGCGGGCGCCTAAATGGCGTACTGGATGCAATTTTTGCCCTTGCGAATCATTCTTCAACGATGAGTAATAGGACCTAACATGCGCGCGATAGCATATATCTTCGTACTCATTTTACTGAGTCCGATGGCTATTGCATGTGAAACTGAAGTCGAGCGGGCGCTAAATGGATGGTTTCCCTCGCCTACAGGAATCTCTCCTGATAAAGATGAATCGATACGTGAGGCGACTAGAATTGCTTCTATTGGTCAAGATGTGGCCCGTTTCCAGTTGTGGCGCGTCCTCAATGGTGTCGAATTAACTGAAAGACAAATTGCAGATGAGATTGAACGATCGATGATCGAAAATGGTTCCAATCCAAATTGGCCATCCTTTGACACCATTGTTGCGTCTGGGTCTAATGGTGCGATTCCTCATGGCGACCCCGAAAACCGTGGAGCTGGTCCGAAAATAGTTGAGATTGGTGATGTTGTAGTTGTCGATTTAGGTGCCCGGGTAAATGATTGGGTTAGTGACGTAACTAGAACTTACATTGTTGGAGGAACAACGGATGAAACTATTATTTCTTCATACATGGCTGTTTATGATGCGCAAAATCTCACATTCCCGGTAATTGAAGCTGGAACGCCGGCTTGGGTTCCAGACGATATTGCAAGAACTCACATTACTGAACAGGGTTATGGTGATTTGTTCATCCATAGTTTGGGTCATGGTTTTGGCGTATGTGTTCACGAGCCTCCGTTACTATCTAGTGGATCCTCTGACCCATTGTTCGGTTTGAGTTACAACGAACAGCCGTTGATGGTTTATGATGCGATAACTGTAGAGCCTGGGATTTACCATGATGGGTGGTTTGGCATACGCATAGAAGATGATTTTTTGGTTAATGCTGATGGGCACGAATTCCTCACTGCCGACCTGCCCAGAGACCTTGAGTGGGCCATGATTACCTTTGAAGATTACACTGACGAGTCCGTGAAGGAAGTCGGTGGCGATGATGGCTCTTCTTCATTCCTACCCTATCCAGTAGGCATTGTAGAAATTGTAGTGCTGTCAGCAATCGTTGTTGCTATTAGGCGAGAAGAAGAAAGCGAAATCAATTGATATCGTGATTGGTTACAGTTCCGCAAACCGTACAATATACATCCACTCCGTTCAGACGTGGAATCACTCCAGACACATCGCTTTCTGCTCCGCATTGGCACTTTACTTTGGTCTGCATGTTTGAGGGCAGAAGGCGCCCATTGATGAATTCAACGGCTTACTTTCGAATGATGTTGGCTTGTATGCAAGCATAAGTGTCGCTAGGAGAATACGATCTATTTGCATCTAGTGTTAAAGATAATATTTCGAATTCCGATAGTGCATTTCTAATCGTGTTTTCGGCTTCTTCTAACGAATCGATTGCAAGTATTGCCCATCCCCTAATTACAACTTCATGTCCAGATTTTAGCAGCCCAAGAAGGTCTGGAATGTGCTCGATGCTATCATGTGGTAAATTTACCAGCAATAAATCGCAACAGCCGGGTATTTCCTTGGAAAGTTGTCTCGCATCCCTACATTCAGTTCGATGATTTGGAAGATTTTGCGACAGTAGTTTTACGGCTCCCGGATTTAGATCGCTGGCATAAATTTCTCCGACAATCTCTGGCATAGATGCGAGTGGAACAAGTGCTGGTCCAACTCCCGCGTATGGGTCGCAGACAGATATTTTTCGTCCAAGTTTTTGAGATAGTTTACGAGCTGTTTCGATTGTTGCTAGCCTTTCGTTTGCCAAGCGGGGAGAATAGTATGCGGTACGAGGGTCAACCCAAAACTCGTGCCCGTGCTCTCTGACTTTCGTCTTTGTTGAATTGTCTTTATTGGGAGTTATTATTTGTAAATCTCTAACGCGGAATTCGCCCTTTACCCCATTATCCGCGCACACTACTTTGGCGTTGGAGTGCTGTTCTAACATAGCGTTTCCAATCTCGCCAGAATACATTGCTAGATTGGTTGGAATCTTTACGATTATTACCTCGCCGATTTGATCGTGGCTCATGGGCCATTCGTCTCTATGTGCTCCGAATAGTTTGGGCTCTAATCTCTCTGTCCAATGTTTTGGCCCCGGCCTAATCGGCTCTAAGTCTAGAATTTCAAAATTCGCAATTGATTCAGGAGCGTTTTCGTTCAATCCAAGTCCGCGATTATTTCCTAAATTATGAATTCCACAGCCTTCGGCTAACCAGCCATTACTGGCTAATTTATCTCTCCAAAGGGAGGTTTCTTTGCTCGGCACGCTCAAATGGCGCATGGTCTTCGCCATGCCCACAGGAGCAGGTG
The DNA here is from genome assembly GCA_002689345.1 of Methanobacteriota archaeon. Lineage (GTDB taxonomy): Archaea > Thermoplasmatota > Poseidoniia > Poseidoniales > Poseidoniaceae > MGIIa-K1. Next base: position 6,382 of record NZFU01000044.1, read on the forward strand.
GTTTGAGCATGGCGGCTGGATTGATTCTAATTGGAATGGGTCCAGGGGGCATTGCTGGAATGACACGCGCTGCAATTGATGCTGCAAAAAACGCTGGACATCGAAGATATGAAGCATATACTGCTTTGTGGGACGAGAAGGATTTGACAGCCCTAGAAAATGAAATTGGTGAAATCCGTCGTGTTATGCGCCCGGAAGTAGAAAACCCTACAGAAATTTTGGAATTGGCGAAAACAGATTCGGTAGCATTGCTGATTGTGGGCGACCCTTTGCAAGCGACGACCCATGTTGATTTACAACTTCAGGCGTCTGAGGCGGGGGTTGATTGCATTGTGATTCATGGCGTTTCAATTACTGGTCTGGTAACTGGAGCGGTTGGATTGTCAAATTATCGCTTTGGTCGACAAACCACTCTAACTTACCCGTATGGCGGGTGGATTGCAACTTCCCCCCTAGAAGTAATTGCTCTAAACCGAAAACAGGGGCTGCATACATTGGCCCTTCTCGACTTAGATCCCACAGGAGAGGGTGTAGGGGGGCAACGGCCAATGCAACCCAAAGATGCTGCTAGTGCGATGTTTGCAATGGCTGAAAAATTATCACAAAGTATTGATGAAATGCCAGATGATTCGATTCTAGATAGTTTAAAATCACAATCTTGCAAAGAAATTTGTGCAGATATTGCGTCGCTTAGGGTCGTTCTTTGCAGCGACATGGGTACGCCTAGTCAATCGATTACATACCTTTCCTTAGATGAATTATCCTCGGCAGAAGAGGGGCGATTACATTGTTTAGTAATTCCTGCCAATTCTAGTGATGTTGAACATTCTGCGTTGATGAGATGGACGAAGAAGTGAACAGGGGGCGGCTTCTCCGCGTAACCGATGCCGGCTCCTTCCAAGGTCGAATTTCCTGGTCAAAAGCGCCAACGTATGCGTATGCGTGGCACGAAACAGGCCAATCTAGATACTCAGAAAAGACTGAGGAAAAATCTAGACAAGTTGTTAGAGGAAGGAGAGACGTTGTTACCAGCAATGACTTGGACTGGTAAGCTGAAATGGGGACGAACAGATCCTGTTACAAAAACTCTGAGTGAATTGAGGAAGATTTTGAGTAAACGCCATGATAAAAAATGGTTGGCTAAGCGTATGATGGCTAAGCGTGGAGACGATGTTGGCAAAGCGTTTGCTGGTTCGTTACTGGCGGCCCATGAGGAAGATATTTCATTGGTTGGAAATTATAGCCACCAATCATTCGGTAAGGCGTCTTTTGTACGCAAGGGAGATGGAAAGGTTGCCTATCAAGCCGGAATACAAAATCACCATATGACAACTTTGAGAATGCTTCCGTGGGAAGACCATGCTCGTAAAGGATATCATTTCTTTTCATGGAGAGGTGGTTTTGTTTGTAGTGGCCCTATAGCAACAATTCCAGAAGGTTGGCTCGATGATGTATTGCAACGTTCAAGATTTAAATTCAAAAATGTAGGTAACGTTTGGGCAACTGAGGGTTTGGATATCGATGCTGTTTCTGAAAATGAAATGTCAAAGGGAGGATATCTTCTAATGAATTTCAATGACGGTAGTAAAGTTGCGATTGGGTTTGATAAATTGGAAACTGTGAAGGGTAAAACGTCTTTTATTCATGATTTGGCGCTATCAATGCTTCCACCAAATCTTTCCACTGTAATGACGCCTGACGCGGTTTGGTACCCGGAAGGTGCTTCTAGAGATGGTGTAAGAGATGCCCTAGATAGAGTTCTAGACGCATGGATGGGACTTACTCTGAATGAAGGCTCTATTTCTAAGAGGGTGAAACTCGCTGTACTTCACAATTTGGATGATGGTTTTGTGGTGGGAGAAAAGTGGTTTGATAATGCAGAGGCTGCTGTTAAGGAATTGAATGGTTCTTCTTCTGAAAGGGAATTAGCACTGATTTTGATGAAAGGAGCAGAGGGCTCTGGATTGCGTATCTCTCAACGTGGCGAGGTTCACGAAAGAGATGGTTCGGCACTAGAAATTGCGGCTACGTCTTGTAATGATGTTTTGTCTGCTCTATGGGAAGATCATGGCCTTGAAGGTTTGATCGGCATCGGTGTTGGAGAAGATGAAGCTGAAGATTTGTGGTCTGCGCAATGTAAAAAGAAGCGCGCCTTTGGAAAGTTCCTAAAGGATATCGAGTCACAAAAATCGAAATCTGATATTATTCAAAAATTCCCTTACCGTAAAGGAAAGGTTCCCGGCCCAGTGGGTATGATTCATGATTTGACTATTACTGGCTTGGTTGAAGGAATTGGTAAAGCCGAAAAGTTTGCTCTAGCAAAGAAAGACGGAATAGATGCTGAATCTGCATCTTGGGCTTGGTTGATGGCTGCTGGAAAATCGAGTGGCCAAGAGTGGCAGTTTTCAACCAATGGACGAGAGCGTGGAAGTGCGTGGAGTCCAGCAGCGATAGAAGTATGGAATGCTGGAAAGGCGTTGGTCGCTGGAGAAGATATTGATTACAAATCTTCACTTGAGAAACTACGTAAATCGTGCGGTCAGATCGAAGAATTGCCCTGATTAGACCTTCTCTAAGGCGCCCGATATGTCGGCCCACAAATCTTCTACATCCTCTATTCCTAGTGACATTCTAACAAAACCAGGACCTAATCCTGCTGCGATTCTAACATCTTCTGGAATAAACATATGGCTTGAATTAAATGGGCATTCGACCAGGCTTTCTACCCCGCCTAGGCTTGTTGCTTCGAAAATTAATTCAAGGCCGCGCATGAATTTCAATGCCGCTGTATCTCCGCCTTTTACTGTAAATGCAATCATTCCAGTTCCCTTTGGTATGATTCTATTCGCAACTTCGTAATCATTGTGTGAAGTTAGTGTAGGGTGATGAACCAGATCGACTAGGTCGTGGTTTTCTAATCTCTTGGCAATCTCTGCGGCATTAGAGCAATGTATTGGCATTCTTGCCGCTAAAGTTCTGATTCCTCTTTCTAAGAGATAGCAATTATGAGGATCTGGCGAGCCGCCAAAATGAACCTTTTTGATGAACATGGCTGCGATTAAATCTGCTCTTCCAACCACAGCACCGCCAACAATATCTGAATGCCCGCCAAGGTATTTGGTTGTCGAATGTATAACTAAATCCGCGCCCATTGAAATCGGTTGGCAACCCCATGGTGATGCAAATGTATTGTCGATAACGAGTAGTAGATTGTGTTTCTTCGCTATTGCAGCCATCGCTTCAATATCGCAAATCTTGATTACGGGGTTGGTTATTGTTTCAATATACAATATCTTAGTATTATCTTGAATGGCTGCTTCATATGAAGATGGGTCTTGCATATCTGCCATTGTTGTAGATATCCCAAATCTTGGTAACTCTTCGGTCATTAACCCATATGTGCCGCCATAAACATCTGAGCTGGCAACAATGTGATCTCCTTGGGAAAGTAGTCCCATGAGAGTGGTTGAAATTGCAGCCATGCCGCTGGCAAACAATTCTCCGTCTTCAGCTCCCTCTAAAGCGCATATCTTTTCGACTACTGCTTCTGAGTTGACACTTGAAAGTCTAGCGTACAGTAGAGTGTGTTGAGCACCGGCCGCCCAGCCAGCATATCGCTCATCGGTTAATTTGTAAGTAGAGGATTGGAATATAGGGGTGTTTACTGCGCCTTCGATGTGCTGAGTGCCTGCATGAACTGCGTTGGTTGAAAATTTCCTTTTGTCGGCCATGTCTATCTCCAAAACTGTGTTTGTGTCGGATACACATGAACAATCCGCATGATATTGGTGCTGATTGTCGGAAAATACCCCTGTTTCCACTGCATTACCCGTCAAAATGACGGAATCCTTGATTATGTGATGTCTATTCGTTTATTCATGAAACTAGATTCTAACGATCTGAAATTAATTGAATTGCTAAAGCAGGACGCTAGAGCATCTGTAACTTCGATAGCCGAATCGATGGGCGTTGCACGTGTTACCACCCACGATAGGATGGTGCGTCTGCAAAGAGAGGGGATAATTCGACGTTATACGGTGGATATCGATGCTAAAGCCTGGGGTTACGAATTGAGGGCTTTCATTTTCGCAAGGTGTGATCGTGGTGATGTTGATAGACGAGATGTCGCACAGAAAATATGTGCTTTACCGTATGTTGTTCGGTGTAATGTTGTAGCTGGTGACTGGGATTTGTTAATCGAAGTGGTCAGTCCTTCTATGGACTCTTTAGGAGATGCTATTTTAGACGGGCTGTCTAAGGTTGGAGGGATTGCAAGTACCCAAACAATGGTTTCTTTCTACGATTATTCAGGTCCTGCTTCTTCGTTAAGATGAGGAGAAGATTCTGCGGATTCGTCCATTTCAACAATAATGTTTCCGAGTAATAGTAAAAGGCCCATTGTAAGCCAAATTGATACGTCGACAAGTCCTTGTTGCCAGCCATAAATTGTAGCCCACACCGGCTCAAAAGAATAGATTATAGCGGCGTGTGTTGGATTGAGATATTTTTGGAATGCGTTGAGCATTAGAATACAGGCGAGTGAGCCAAATAATCCTAAACAAATCAAGGGGACAACTACTCCTGTTTGCCAGGCAGATTCGAAAACCATCAGCCCGCCGGAGGCGATTATTGCAATGATGCTTGCACCTATCACCAACACTGCAAATGAGGTTGATGTAACCGCTAGAGGATTTAGTCGCTTGGTGATACTATCTGTGTAGATTATGTGTAATGCAAAGAATACTGCGCAGATTACAGTTAGTAATTCGCCAACACCCCACACCAAATGCGGGGGCCCGTCAATGAAACCTGCACCGAGGGTTGCAAGTGCTACACCTGCAATCATCATCCTCGTGGGCTTTCTATCGCTTATTTTTACAGATAGAATTGCAGTAAATACCACATAGAGTGAAGTCAAAAACGCCGACACTGATGGGCTAACTGAATCAATACCTATCATTTGTAAAACGAAACCTGCTAACATCAAACCACCCAAAACCAACCCTCCTTTCCAATCTTCTTTGGAAACTAGGGCCTCTCGGGCTTTACTCGAAAATGGAAGTAGTGCGATAAATGCGATCAAAAAGCGGGCTGCTACAATGACTCCTACAACCCCTGCTGTCGAATATTGAACCAGTTCTTCGTCCAATGAATTCATGGCTTGTTTCATCCACACAAATGTTCCACCCCAAAGTAGAGTGACAAAAAATAGGCCCAACACAGCTTGTTGTCGCTTGGTGGCCATATCTTGGGCCATAGATTCTTACTTTTGATGGTGGCGGTCATAGGAGGTTTGTTGGTTTCTTGTGCCGGTTCGGCACTAACCCTCTTGTGCTTGATGTGGTGTGAGCCCAGTATGGCGAAGGGGGAGTTTTGGAATGAGCCCATCCAGACCGGCCCTTTGCCCGACTCAAATTCTGAATTCGATTGTATCGTAGTAGGGGGTGGGCCGGGAGGGGCTGCTGCCGCATCCTATCTTGCAATGGGTGGAAAAAAGGTTCTACTTATCGAAAAGGGTGTTTGGCCTCGCGACAAGGTTTGTGGGGATGCCGTTGGTGGAAAATCGCTCGGACATGTCAAAGCCCTAGGGGTTAAGATGCGTCTGGAATCAACCCCTCATTTCCGCGTTACTGGAATCGTATTTTCGTCTCCCAACGGTAGCGAGGTTACCGTCCCTCTTCCCGAAGAAGATGTTCAAAAAATGGAGGCTGGGTATTCCTTGCCTCGGCAACAATTCGATTGGATCTTATTTGAGAGAGCGAGTGAATTGGTTCAAGAAAATGGCGGCTCAGTAATTCAAGGAGCCACAGTTACTCAAGTCCATGATGAAGGTGGAGTGGTAACTGGTGTTGAAATTGGCATTGGAGGAAAGCGGGGTGAAAAGAGAAACTATTCCGCGCCTTGGACTATTGGAGCTGGGGGGTACCAGTGCCCCGTCGCCCGTAAGGTCGTCAAAGAATTGGCTGAAGAAGAATTGGTCGATAAGATGCATTACTGTGGCGGCTACCGTGAATATTGGGACGGTGTTAAGGGTTGTGAAGGCGATGCCGGTAACATAGAAATCCACTTTGTCGATAGCATAATTCCCGGTTATTTCTGGCTATTCCCTCTCGGAGGGGGAAGGGTAAATGTTGGTATTGGGATGGTTTTGGGCCTAATGGACAAACAGAAGAAAAAATTGAGGCCGCTACAGGCTGATGTAATTGCAAATCATCCTTCTTTCAAAGAACGGTTTGCTAATGCCACGATGGTAGAAGGCACCGGAAAGGGGTGGCAATTACCATTTGGGAGTCCAAGAAAAGGTGAGAAAAACCAGCCCAGGCGCGCTTATGCGCCCGGCGCCCTCTTGATTGGTGACGCCGCTAGTCTAGTCGACCCTTTTTCAGGAGAAGGCGTTGGTAACGCCCTAGTTAGTGGGGAGATTGCAGCGCGCCATGTTATGGAAAACGTTGGAGGAATCGATTATCAAAATGAGTTGTGGGCGGCGTTGGGCCCTGAGCTAACTAATTCATATAAAATGCAAAAAATGAGTCGAAGAAAATGGCTGTTAAACTGGTTTGTTGGTAAGGCTGGCCGTAAACCAGTAATACAAGAAATGATGACTGAAATGATTGCTAGTAAGGAGGCTCAGGAAAACCTTCATTCGAAATGGTTCCTAGTCAAAACACTACTATTCTGAGGAGATAAAATGGACACTAAATTAACCGGGGTTAAGGCTGTATTCTTAGATTTGGATGGAACCATATACCTAGGGGGTAATTTGATCCCCGGCGCTCTAGAATTCTTGTCTCGTTGTGAAGAACAAGGGGTTAAGCGGTATTTTTTGTCAAATAATTCTTCGCGGTCTGTAGAACAATATGTTGCAAAATTAGAGTCGATGGGGATTCCTTGTTCTGCCGAAGACGTATTGTTATCTACACACGATTTGCTTTCATGGTTAAACAAGGAAGGAGTGGTGAGAACATGGGCTATTGCCACAGAAGGAATGTGCGCTATGATGGAAGAAGTGGGAATTACCACTCGTGATGAAAACCCACAATATGTCGTCCTAGGATATGATACTGAAATTAATTATGAAAAAATTGAAACTGCTTCTATTCACATGCACAGGGGGGTTCCTTTGGTGGCAAGTCACCCCGACATGGTTTGTCCATCTCCTGAAGGAGGGTTGCCTGATGTGGGCGCATATCTAGCAATGCTCAAAGTTACTACTGGAAAGGACCCGGTGCACATTACTGGAAAGCCAAACCCTGGAATGATCATGCATAAAATCGAATCTCTTGGCCTAGAGGCGTCTCAATGTGCCATGGTTGGAGATAGGTTATACACCGATATGGAAATGGCAATTCGGGCAGGTTGTGTATCGGTATTGGTGTTGTCTGGAGAAGCCACTAGTGCTGATTTAGAAGCGTCAGGAAAGCAGGTTAGCGTAGTTGTAGAATCTGTTGATTCTTTACTGAGGTGAGGATTTGGGAAGATTTGGAGAATTTCTCTCTCGTATGAAGAAGTTTGAGCCCGAGGGGCATGTTGTGTCTGGAAGATTAGCTGAATTCAGACTGATGAAATTAACTAGGGCTGTGGCTGGAGATGCTTTGGTACTCGAAGGAATTCGTATACCCGATCCCGAAGAGGGTGGGCGTAGAGAAATCGATATGGTGGTCGCAACAAAGGATGAAATTCTATTCGTCGAGCAAAAACACTGGTCGGGCTCATTCACCATTACTAGCGAAGGTAGGTTTTTCCAAAAGCGGAATAATGGTGGCACATTGATGCACAAAAATATCGTTGCGTGGACTGCTAGAAAGGGTGACATTTTGTGTGATTTACATGAAAACCGCTGTGATAAGTCCGCTCCCCCAAGTAGAACGGTTTTGGTATTTTCAAACAAGAATCTCGAATGGGAGCCTTTGCCTGATGAAGTTCCTGCAGAAGCGTATGATGAATTGGGGTTCATCGATATGATTGAAAAAATGAATAAATCTCCGCCATCTGAAGAATTGCGTGAGACATTAATGGGTTTCGGCACGTGGGATACCATTCACCTAAATGGTGGGCGAACTGTGCATGGGGACATCTTGAATTATCCATATGAAAAAAGGAATTGTGAAATTAAAAATTCGGGGCTTTTTGGGCTGATTACTGGCCCGAAGAGTTTGCTTTCAACCGGCCAAGTTGTTACAGATCAATCCGGTCCACTTATCTCAGTAGTTGGTGAAGATGGTTCTAGAATTATTCCATTTGCTCACATTTCAAAAATCGAATTTAGTAACCCTAAGGCTGCGTGGGGTTAATGTTGGAAACGATTGGATTCACCGCGGGAGTATTGGGTATTGTTGCTTGGATACCTCAAGTTAGAACGGTGTGGGTGGAGAAAAAACACGAGGGGGTTTCTCTTCCTACGTTCGCTGTAGTGGCCCTAGCTTTAGCGCTCTGGATGACATATGGCATTATCGACGGCTCCCCGTCAATAATCTACAGTAATGCTGCCGCTCTACTAATGATTTTGTCAGTCTTCATCGGAGTTGTAAAACTCAGATTGGAAACTTAATCACTCGTATGCGGCTTTGGTTGTCGAGATGATTACCGATCCGATCTTGTATGGGTCGCCATTGGATGCGGGTCTGCGATCCTCGAGTCTTCCTTTCCATCCATCTTCAACAGTACCGATTGGTACGCGTATTGATGCCCCTCTATCGGATACACCGTATGAGAATTGGTCGATAGATTGTGTTTCGTGGAGACCGGTCAATCGCATTTCGTTGTGTGCTCCGTAAACATCCATGTGCTTTTTGACGTTCTTTCCGAACTCTTCGCAAATCATCGAGAATAGTTTCTCTCCGCCTTCATCTCTCATTTTCCCATCACTAAAATTAGCATGCATACCCGAACCATTCCAGTCGCCCTTTACTGGCTTTGGATGATATTCAATGTAATATCCATAATCTTCGGTCAGGCGGTCAAGAAGATATCTAGCAACCCAAAGTTCGTCTCCTGCTTTCTTTGCGCCTTTTGCAAACACTTGGAATTCCCATTGTCCGCACGCCACTTCTTGGTTAATTCCTTCGAAATTAATTCCTGCATCTAAACATAGATCTGCGTGTTCCTCGACAAAGGTTCGTCCGTGAGTGTTTTTGCCTCCAACCGAACAGTAATACATTCCTTGTGGCCCCGGGTATCCTCCTACAGGGAATCCTAAAGGAAGTTGAGTTTCTACATCCATAATGAAATATTCTTGCTCAAAACCAAACCAAAAATCATCATCATCGTCATCGATGGTTGAGCGCCCGTTGCTTGCATGAGGGGTGCCGTCTGGATTCATAACCTCGCACATAACAAGGTAGCCGTTTACTCTTTGAGGGTCCGGGTAAATGGCAACTGGTTTTAGTAAACAATCAGAAGAACCCCCTTCTGCCTGGAGAGTTGATGATCCATCAAAGCACCACATTGGGCAATCTTCTAATTCTCCTGTGAAGTTGTTTCTCACTAGGGTCTTGCTTCTCATGTTTTGTGTTGGCGCATATCCATCAAGCCAGATATACTCCAGTTTCGCTTTATCCATTAGCATGGGTTTCATAGTCGGGGTTGGCTAGACAGTATATTATCAAATCGCCCATTTTTTGGATTGGAAAGTGTTAACTTTATCCATTAATATTGTTTTTTTCTATTCGTTTGATTGGTTTATGCTGTTTTTAATATTAATTTAATTAATTTGATTAACTCGTAATATATCGATTATTGGGCGTTTGCTCAATAATGAGATTTTAGTTATTCGCAGCTTCAGAACTCTGCGGCGTGACCAAAATATTACTGCCATCTCTGATGACATGAGGGAATGAGAAAGTTCCGCCATTAACTGAAACTGGGCATGTGTTTCCACAAGCAGGGGCAAGGTAGTCCTCTCCGGTTTCGGTTAGCACCAATTTGATTCCGTGGCCCGCAGGAAGTATAGCATCTATTCCTTGGAACTCCATTAGCATCACAAGGCTTTGTCCGGGGAATACGGTCTGTGGATCATATCCTCCTGCATGATAGCGAATATCCATGGTTGCATGTCCGAGTCTTAGGCCGGTTTCTGCATCTTGTAATTCAGCAAAAATTTGGCCCCCGTCCATCGATGCTGAAACTTCTAAATGGAGGGTTGGTAATCCGGCAATGTGCATATCTTCCGAAAACCCTGGGCAGGTTATTGTCACGCTTTGTATACCGCCGCCGATAACTGATACACCTCCGACATTGTTTCCTTGCTGGTCGCAATCGCCGAGTTGGACTTCTTGCCAATTTGCATCTTGAGGGGGCCATAATTCCTCTATTCTCCATTCGCCATCATTCCTCTGAATTTGGGCATGATTTGCTGGTTTGGGCCCTATTCCTTTGAGGTAGTACTCGAACCATTCAAACAAATCCTGGCCCCAGTCCCATCTTGTCATATTGTGAATTGCTTCTCCTCCATACCCTGAGTCTTGCGCGTTGTGTTTCGACCATTGGTCGGGATAATTGTGCTCCCACTGGCCAAGCATTCCTCGCACATCATAACCTGCTGCTGAATAATCGAGATACCAATTTGTTCCTGATGGGCCGCCGAATACTTGGTGTGGATCTACGTTCCAATCTTGCATTCCTTGAACCCAATAAATAGAGCCGTTCCAATTCTGAAATGCTTTGTCGATATGGCTTCTCTCGTCGTAGTAATTTTGCATGTAAGGGTCTAGTTCTCCTAATCCGTAGGTGACTGGGCCTGCAAATATTCCTTCAACGATGTCGGGGCATATATTGTCTAAATCGTCCCCATTATAGTCGACTGTGCTGCCAAAATAATTCATATGCATAACCTGACTTCTGGCTTCTGCACTTCCGTTTTTGTAAAGAAGTGGGTGTAATGCAGTAGTTCCAGATATTGGCACGATGGTTTTGAGATGGTCGCTTCCTAAGGCGGCTGCTTCCCATTGTGTAGCCCCCTCGTATGACTTGCCATACAGCCCTACATTTCCATTCGACCAGTTTTGTTGTCCTAGCCATTCGACAGCATGGTGAATGCCGAGGCCTTCACCCGCTCCGCGATAATCAAAACAACCACTTGACTCTTCAGTTCCAAAAACCGAAACTTGAGCAAATGCATACCCATGAGGAATATAATTGTCAAATATGAATTCGCCTCTTCCGGCCCCAACTACATTGGTTGCGCCTGATTCATCGCCTGGTTGGCCGAAGGAAAAGTATGGACTAACTATTGCGATAACTGGGACCTTTTCGCCTAGCTCTGTGTTAGAGGGTAACCAATAGGACAGGTGTACATTGGAGGTTGGAGGGCCGGTCTCCCAGATATCGGAAGTGTCGACTTCGAATGTGGCTTCTTGGACATCTAATGCTGTATAGGGCCCCTTTTCCAAAACCATTGAATAACTACCATTCCAGTCCCATTCTAGAAATTGGCGTTCATTAATATCAGGATAATATGACTCTGTGCTTGCATTTGGCCCGATTTCTTCCCCACCAAAGCAACCTGATAATGGTCCCAAAAGGACCAGCAGGGTCAGCAAGGCAGCGCTTCGCATTACTGGGTGCGTAGCACCCATGCGGCAAGAAGATGACCCTGCGGTGCTTGGAGGGGTTATGCCCGTCTTAGTTACTGGAGCGAGTGGTTTCATTGGCGCTCATGTTGTGATGGAGTTGTTAAGTCGTAATATCCCTGTTAGAGCCATGATGAGGGATGTTTCACTAGGAGGGATGTTTCCTCAAAGTGATTGTTTGGAAATAGTCAAGGCGGATCTATTCGATGTCGAATCGTTGAGAAGGGCCGTGGTTGGTTGTGATGATGTCATTCACTGTGCTGCTGCTCTTTATGTCGGTGTAAAGAATGTGGAAGAGGATTTGGTGAAGCCTTCGGTTACTGGTGTTGAAAATTTATGTTCAGTAATGGGGGATGTTAAGCGAATTATTCACACGTCCTCAGTAGCAGCTATACGCTCTACAAAATACGAAAATGGGCGTGTTTTCAATAACGAAGATTGGTGTAATGATGCTTCTGTAACATCTAATCCCTACGGGTTCGCTAAAGCCGAGGCAGAGAGAAAAATAAGAAACTGGGCCAAAGATAAGGACGTCCGATTAGTTACAATCCACCCCTCCATAGTGTTTGGTCCAATCATACACCCAAGGCACACTCAGGGATCTATGGCGTTTCTCGAACATTTCGTGAAGGGCCCTCCATTTGTGCTGGACATCCATGTGAACTTTGTCGACGTAAGAGATGTAGCATATGCACACGTCAATGCTTTAGAAATGGGTGAGGACGGGGCTAGGTACATTATTCACAAAGATGGTTTGTGGTTGAAGGAAATTGGTCAGGCTTTGAATGAAGCCTTACCGGGGAAATATGCTACTAGGAGGTTGCCGCGTTACTTAGCCTATGTTATGGCATTATTTCATCCAAAATTGTCTATCAGTAGATTGAAAGGAACCTTGGGGAGACATATTGGATACGATATTGGAGATTCTGTCTCTGCTCTATCTCTTCCGAACTATGAGATTAGCGATACTCTCGTCGACTCGATTAAATCTCTACAAGCGCAAGATTGACACGCAAACCCATGTGTGCCTCATTATGATGGCGGGCGATGTGTGGGGTGAGCGTTGGTCAAATTCAACATCTGAAATTGCCCGCCGATACATGGAAGTTGCTTGTAGAAAGCAAAGTCTAGTCTGTCTA
>NZFU01000045.1 GCA_002689345.1 Methanobacteriota archaeon
ATCTTACAATATCTTGGAAGGAGTTGACACAGTCATTCCAGTCGATGTTTACATTCCTGGCTGCCCGCCTCGACCTGAAGCATTAATCGATGGTTTTGGAAAACTCCGTGAGAAGATTATCCGAATTGGAGGCGCACCTTCTACCGGTCGTGAGGGCGACAAGCCAATTATCGTAGGAGATGACTGAAATGGGAATGACAATTACCCAAAAGCAGAATTCTGAAGCTGCCAATGCAGCAGTAGAAAATCTCAATGAAAGGTTCAGCGATTCTGGCGTTTCATCAGAAGTTGTTGCACATTCGGCTGGAAAGAAGCAAGAGTTTGTTCGAATTACTTGTTCTCCTGATCAATGGCGAGCGGTAGCAAAACATCTGAAGCACGAATTAGGTGTCAATCATTGTGCGATGGTTACAGGGACTCATTATCCTTCAGGAAACGACGAAAGAGGCTGGGAAGTTGCATACCATATGCATCGGTGGCCGATTCATAATGTCGAAGCTCACACAATGACAGTCTACACTGGTGAGAAGTTGAAAGGAGACGATATCCCAATGGAGTTTGAGATATTTATTCCACTACCAGCGGGAGATTCGCCATCTGTGCCGTCTATCCAAGATATTTGGGAAGGCGCTGATTGGAATGAAAAAGAAACATGGGATTTGGTTGGAATTGATTTCGAAGGGCATGTTAACATGCATCGTGTGTTGAATCCCCACGATTCACCGACAGGATTCCATCCTCTACAAAGGCAGCACAAAATTCGCTATCACGATTTCAATGAAATGTACGACGACCCTCAAGGGTTCGGTCGTAAACCGGTCGATGAGGGCCGGATTAAGTGAGGTGTTATCATGGCTGAAATGTGGATTACAATGGGACCTCAGCATCCAATGACGCACGGTTTGTGGACACTTCGTGTAAAGGTAGATGGTGAAACCGTAACCGATACAGAAGCAGAATTAGGATACATCCATCGCGGTGTAGAGAAAATCTGCGAAGCAAGAGACTTCACTCAAATCACACCATACTGTGACAGACTTTGTTATGTCAGCGCAATGACTTGGGCGCATTCATACATCATGGCAGCAGAAGATCTTCTTGAAGCAGAAGTGCCAGAAAGGGCGGAATACATTCGCTTGATGGCAGCAGAGGTTCAGAGACTTGCTAGCCACTTGATGTGGCTTGGAGCATTTGGACCGGATATTGGAAACTTGACATTGATGACATGGTGTCTTCGTGACAGAGAAATGTTCCTTGATTTACTACAGGAGCTCGGAGGCTCACGTATGCACTACAACTATCCTAGAGTTGGCGGTGTCAAGAGAGATATCCCTATTGGATGGGCTAACCGTCTGAAAGCCAAAGTCAAACTATTCGAAAACAGAATCAAGGAGTATGAGATGCTTCTTGATGAATCAACAATCTGGTTGGTCAGATTACAAGGTGTGGGCTATGCTACCGCTGAAGACCAAATCGATGCCGGAGTAACCGGACCTAATATCCGTGCAGCTGGGGTTAACACAGATGCTAGGTGGACAAATCCATATTCGGTCTATGACCAAGTGGATTGGGAGCCTGCTGTTGAAAAACCAACAAGCGTAAAGGGTGCAGATTGCTATGACAGATATCGAGTCCGTATGGAAGAGATGAGGCAATCGTGCAGAATGTTACTCGATGCAATCGAGAAAATACCTGGCGGTGCAAATACTCACTACCAGCCTGGAGATGAGATGTTAATCACAAAAGCACCTACACGTGCCCCTGAAGGCGCTACTGGATTCAGTACCTATGAATGTACCAGAGGCGTATCTAACTTCTATATCCAAGGAGGAGGAGATGGCAGAGGCAAGAATCCATATCGTGTATCGATACGTTCTCCAATGTTCATTACAATCCCATATGTTGCTAAGACTATGATTGGTTACAAAGTTGCAGACATACCTGCAATCATGGGAAGTTTCGATCCATGTATCGGGGAGACTGACCGTTGAGGTGATTATCATGAACGACTGGCTAGGACTTCACGATTTCATTTACTACCGCACTCGCGAAGCTACGAATTGGTTATTCGAGGGAACCTTCCTCGAATCATCCTCCAATGATATCGCTTTCTTCGTGTATGCTCTTTCTACATGTTTGATTACATTCGCAGGAATAATGCTTTCAATGTTCATGATTCTGTGGATTGAAAGAAAATTCTACGCTCGTGTAAACGACCGCCGTGGTGCTACCACCGCTCTTCGCTCACTATGGGTTGGAGAAAACGGTGTAACCGCAGGCGAATGGTGGAACATGATTCCATATGGGCTAGGAAAGCCCGTTGGAACTCTCAATAAGTGGTTGAATAAGGTTGCAGGAAACGCAGGACACACACACGAAATGGTCAACAGAGTTGGCAACCGTTCATGGTATGGAGTTACTATATTCCCTGGTTTCTTCCAGAATATTGCAGATGGAATGAAATTCCTAACCAAGGAACACATGGTCCCATCTAGGGCGGACAAGGTGATTTTTGAACTGGCTCCATTCCTTGTAATTTCTTCTACAATTATGATTCTAGGGATGATTCCTCTGTCTAGCGGAATCTATGGTGCGAATCCTGAACTATCTGTTCTATTCGCATTCGCCATATTCGGAATAGCGCCTCTGGGCGTATTCTTCGCTGGATGGTCATCCAACAACAAGTACACGTTGCTTGGTGGAATTCGAAGTGCGGCCCAATTAACCGCATATGAAATTCCTCTCTTGCTATCGATTCTAGGAGTTTGCATCATGGCGGGTTCGTTCAATTTCCTTGAGATTGTCCACTTCCAACATTCATCTGGAACATGGCTATTCTTCTTGATGCCATTGGGAGGAGTACTATTCTTAGTCAGTATGATTGCTGAAGTAGAAAGGATTCCATTCGACATGCCAGAAGCTGAAGCTGAACTGGTTGAAGGTTGGTGGACTGAATACGGCGGTATGAGATTCGGATTATTATTCGCTGCTGAATACATGCGCGTATATGCAGCAAGCATTCTGTTTGCACACTTCTTCTTAGGAGGATGGCACGCACCATTCGCAGGCTCAATCGGCTCTATTCCATACCTTGGAGACGTATGGTTGGCAATTCCTGGTATAATCTGGACTCTACTCAAAGCTTGGTTCATCTTCACGGTCGTATTCGTGTGGGCTAGAACTGCTCTTCCAAGAATTAGAACCGACCAAATCTTAGAATTTGGTTGGAGAATGTTACTACCACTTGCGGTACTACAAGTTGTACTATCGATCGTTTATCGATTGTACTTCTTCGACGTAAGCACATTATCTGACACCGTAGCCGGTGGATGGTCTTGGGATTTGACGATTCAAGGATTCACAATACCATGGGGATTGCCACTTGTAACTACAATGTTCTGGTTGGCAGCATTCATGGTTATGATGAAAGATGAGAACATCGAAGAGGATGAGGAACGTATGTACCACACTCGAACGATGACTCCTGCGGGAACGCATACTGCAGGAAAGGAGTGAGGTGATAATATGGCATCACATCCACATGGTAAGCCTAATTTCAGAAACCTATTTTGGTACCCGTTTAAGATAACCGGATTGACATTCCTAAGGACCTTTGATTTCATAGGTCGTAGATTCTCTAGCGGCTATCACAACACCACTCATCCAGAGTTTATCGATGATGGCGATATTGCACGTTCTGAGAAAACCAAGCACCTCAATGACATAACTGCAAACCACTATGCTCCTGACCGTTCAGGAACAGACCTTACTCCAACAATTTGGAAACCACAGACTGTAAATTACCCATATGAGCGAATTGAGGAAATCGAGCCTTGGCTATTCGTACCCGGGAATTACAATGGCCGAATTGGAGTGATTTGGGAAACCTGCACAGCATGTAAGATGTGCGTAAATGTCTGCCCGAATGCTTGCCTACACATGACTACCGAATTACGAGTAGATGTTTTGGATAATGCAGAAGGAGAATGGGAAGGCTACGGTTCTGAAATCGAAGTCGGAAAATTCGCTGCTGTAGAAAAGCCTGAAGTTGTAGCAACAATGGACAATTTCAATCTAGCGACCGCACACACAGACGCTCCGGATGAATGGAGATTCGGTGAAGTTCTAGATCTGACTGGTAACAATGCAAGAATGCGTTGGAACGATAGCGGAGAAGTCGACGAAGTACCTCTAGATACATTGTATCCTGCTGACGACCAAATCGTTTCTGGAAGAATCGACCTTGGACGTTGTATGTTCTGTGGATTGTGTATGGAAGCATGTAATTTCACATCCTTCTTCATGACAAATGAATATGATGGAATGTCTGGGTTCACTCGTCAAGAACTATGGATGGATGCTAGCAGAACTAGAGTTCTAGTTAGCGACCACCAAGAAGCAGTTGACTCTGAACTTGCAAAGAGAGCGAGCAAAGAACGCGATAAGAGAGCTAAGAAGGCTGCTAAAGCAGCAGCTGCAGGGGAGGCTTGATTATGGATTTAGCAATGTATCTCGAAGTTGCAATGTTCTTTCTAATGAGTACCATCGTTATCGGTGGTGCACTTGGATTAGTCTATATGCAGAGAGTTGCACATTCAATGATGTGTTTGATTTTCTGTTTTATGGGAGTGGCAGGAATCTTCATCCTGATGGGTGCAGAATTCCTCGCAGTCATTCAGATTCTAGTTTATCTAGCCAGCGTCATGTTGGTTGTTCTATTCGGTATTATGCTGACTAGAAGGCAAATCTTGGAGGAGGATTTCGAATGAGACTACTTTCTATTCTAGCTAGAGTTGGATTGGTATTCTTAGGTGCGATTCTGGTTACAGCAGTTTCAGCAGATATTGTTTGGGAAGATTCTTCTGATGAAGAACTTACAACCAGTGATTTAGCATCTGCATTATTTGGAGATTGGGCATTGCCATTACTGGCACTCGGTTTCTTGATGGCTATGGCCATGGTTGGTGCAGCATACCTTGTTCGAGACGAGCGCCTTGTGAATCTTGAGTGGGAACTTACTGGAGGTGAAAAGGAATGATCGATCCAGCATGGGTCTCAGGCCTAGCAGCCGTTCTATTCATTATCGGACTTTGGGGTGCATTCAGTAGAAAGAATGCAATCGTAGTTCTGATGTGTATAGAATTAATGTTGAATGCAGTAAATTTACAATTTGTTGCAGCAGCAAGTCACTGGGGAGATGTAACAGGATGGGTTTACGCAGTCTTCGCAATCGCAATCGCAGCAGCGGAAGTAGCTATTGGATTAGCAATCTTCCTCTCAATGTATGGACAACATGAGACCATATCCTTAGATGAGGTAAATCTGTTGAAAAACTGAGGTGATATCATGAGTGAATCCGGAATCATCGACTATGCTGTACTAATACCTCTATTGCCAATGCTGGCATTCCCTGTCATCCTATTCCTTGGAAAGTTGTTCAATGGAACTCCAACTTGGGTTAAGAATGTCAAGGAAGGAGGAATCATCGCTCTCACTGTAATGGGTGCGAGTTTAATCCTCGCTCTACTCGTTATCAAGGAACACATGCATCATGTTGGAACCGCCAACATATTCACCTGGTTTGAATCATCATGGTGGAATTCTGAAACAGGTGCGATAACAACCAAAGTGTTCGGAGTTGGAATTCATATTGACCATCTAACTGTAATGTTACTATTCGTAGCGGCATTCCTATGTTTCTTGATCAATGTCTTCTCGATTGGATACATGAATACCGACCCAATCAATGATAACAGAAACCACCGTTTCTATGCAGAATTCGTTCTATTCTGTAGCGGAATGCTTGGAATGGTCCTAGCAGACTCGTTCCTTTGGTTATTCATATTCTGGGAATTGATGGGACTTTGTTCCTATCTGCTCATCGGATTTTACTATGAGAGGCCAAGTGCATCTTATGCTGCAAAGAAAGCATTCCTAACCACTCGTGTAGGCGATGTATTCCTAGTGATTGGTTTAGTGATGCTTTGGAATCTATTCGACGGTCATCTAGACTATGCATATGTCTTCAATCAAGAAAACATTGCAGCGGTTAATTCTGGCGAACTTCAAATCGCATTAGGAATGATGTTCATTGGTGCTGTGGGCAAGTCTGCCCAATTCCCTCTTCACGTCTGGCTTCCAGATGCTATGGAAGGACCAACACCAGTTTCTGCACTTATTCACGCAGCGACAATGGTCAATGCAGGATTGTACCTAGTAGCCAGAATGTTCCCATTCTTTAGTGGCGCTGAATTGGGGGCACTATCCACCCTAGCGATTGTAATCGCATGTATCGGTGGAATCACTGCAGTAATGGCAGCATTGATTGCTTTTGTTCAGATGGATTTGAAGAAGGTACTAGCATATTCGACAATGAGTCAGTTAGCATACATCTTCACAGGTCTAGGTTCAGCTCTTTGGTTTGCAAACAATGGATATGAAGAGTTGGCAGCATTTGCAATGGGTGCATCTCTATTCCACCTATTCAACCACGCAATGGCCAAAGGAATGCTGTTCATGGCTTCAGGTTCTGTAATTCATGAAATGCATCATGCGCATCATGAAGTTGCACACCACGACGATGACCATCACGATGATCACGACGATCACTTCGATGCCCAATCAATGGAGAACATGGGTGGCCTTGCAAGCCGTATGCCAATAACCGCAACTGCGATGTTTGTTGGAAGTATGTCGATTATTGGAATCCCTCTAATTGGTGGATTCTGGTCTAAGGAAGGAATTATTGCCAGTGCATGGCAAGTTGCTCTAAAGGAACCAATTTTCCTCCTTCCAGCATTACTTGTTCTAATCGGAGCTGGAATGACTGGGTTCTACATGTCACGAATGTGGTTCATGACATTTGCAGGTAAACCAAAGACAGAGGTCGCTGAGCATGTCCATGAACAAACAGCATGGATTCCAATTCCATTGGTAACTTTGACGTTCATGACATTAGGGGCAATTATCCTAGCAGGAATGCATGCAGGCCATTGGCTTGGAGACTTTGATGATGGACACTATACTAATTTCTTCGATGGAGTTGGCTCTGAAATGGAGCACGTATTCTTGAATCACGATCCATTCTTAATGGTGTTAACCTATGTAGCGATTGGGCTATCCTTAGTTCTGGGTCCATCATTTGCTATGGCCTTGTACGGAGGTAGTTTAGATAAAGGCCAGAAAGCAAAGCCTTGGATGCAATGGGCAATCAACCTCTCAGCCAAGATCAACAAGAAATCTAAATTTGACAACTCTGAATGGGCTAACTCAAGCCTTGCAGAATCCTTGCACAAGAGATTACATTTCGATGATATCTATGATGCAGCGGTGATGAAAATAGTTGTTGGATTTGCTAATTTATCTGCAATCTTTGATTCTAAATTTATCGATGGAGCAATCAAAGCGATTGAATCAACAAGCCAGAATGCATCTCGTAGAGTTCGTGCCTTAACTACCGGTAGTGCTCGTGATTACATCATGATGACCGCTTTGGGAACATTGGTGATTTTCATCTTATTATGGGGGGTGGCTTGATTGAGCAATAACCAAACTATGGATATCAAGAACAAAGAGTTCATGCTAATAGGTGGCCTTTTGGTCGTTGTAGCAGGATTGATGGCGTTCTTCCCTTCATTGAGTGATTCGGATACTGCTGTTGATTGGATTAGTATTCCATTAGTAGGATTCCCAATTATTGTCAGTTGTATTTTACTGGCATTTGCTAGCCAGGAATCACGCGCAAGAAAGAAAATTATTGCAGTTCCAATTCGATTGTTCACTCTATGTGCTTCGCTAATTCCACTTGCGATTTCTACAGCGCTATTCTTCGATTGGCTAATCTTGGTCGATTGGGATTTGATGTACAACGAATTCGCATTAGAGAAGGAATATGTTTGGATTGAATCGATTGGAGTTTCATGGCACGTTGGAATGGACGGACTTTCATTCCCAATGGTATGGCTAACCTCTTTCTTAGTCCCTGTAACTATCATCACAACATGGAATGAAAAAGATGGTGCAACATATCATCCTCTTCTTCTGATGATGGGCGGTGCTTTGATTGGTGTATTCGTTTCTCTTGACCTGTTCTTGTTCTATGTGTTTTGGGAGTTAACATTGATTCCTATGTTCTTCTTGATTCTAAAGTGGGGCGGAAAAGACCGTAGATATGCAGCACAGAAATTCTTCATCTACACATTCTGTGCTTCTGTAATCATGCTTCTGGGTCTGATTACTCTTTACTTCCTTCAACCAGAAGGAAGCGGTTCACAGTACGGATCGGTTACTGGAAGAACATTTGACATGACAGTTCTATTCTCCAACGCTACCGCATACAATATGGGTGACAATGTATTCCTTGGAGAAGACATGCAAAACATATTGTTTGCAATGTTGATGCTAGGATTCCTTGTAAAGTTACCAGCAGTTCCTTTCCACACTTGGCTTCCTGATGCGCACGTACAGGCACCTACTGGGGGCTCGATGCTACTAGCTGGTGTAATGCTGAAAATGGGAGCATATGGAATGCTAAGACTACCAATAGCAATCTTCCCTGATGCAGTTGTATTCTATCAAGATATAATCATGGCAATAGGTTTGATTTCCCTAGTTTGGGGTGCTGTAGTATGTTTGGGCCAAACCAATCTAAAGAGAATGGTTGCATATTCCTCAGTATCTCACATGGGAGTAATCTTGCTGGGCATAGCAAGTATGCAGCCAATTGGGTATGCTGCAGCATTATTCATGATGTTTGCACACGGAATCATTTCCCCAATGCTGTTCGCAGTTTGTGGTGCATTCAAGCATCATTATCACTCGATGGAAATCGGTTCAATGCGTGGAATGGCAAAGTGGTCACCTTACCTTGCTGTGTACATGATGTTTGCATGGATGGCTAGCCTTGGACTGCCATTATTGGCAGGGTTCGTTGCTGAATTGATGGTTCTAATCGCTTATTGGCCAGAATATGGTTGGTGGATTTTACTACCTGGATTTGTTCTAGCAATTACCGCTGCATACTACCTATGGTCTATGCAGAGAACCATCTTTGAAGGTGGAGACGAAGGGCAACCTCCTGAGTCTTTGAATGGTGAAACACCTCCAGACATCACATTATCTGAGAATATTGGAATGATCATTCTAGCAATATTTACTGTAATATTCGGAATATTCCCATTCATTGCATTGGGAATGATGGATCAATGGACTGTAGCATTCTTCGAGGGTGTATTCAATAGTGGGGGTATCTGAATGAACACTGAAGTATTCTCTATTGATTTCTGGAAAGCATTTGCTCCAGAGACAATTCTAATTGTTGGACTTATACTAATTTTCATCATACCAAACCTTGGGAATTCTAAATTCCGTATTCCTTTGACTAAGATTCAAGTTCCTTGGTTCTTAGGTGGACGTAGATTCAAAGCAACAGGCTCACCTGCAATACCTGGAATGTTAGCAACTGCAACTTTGTTCACAGCAGTTGGAATGATGATTATAGAGACAATTAATGGAAATATGGACACCACCACTGTGACAAGCGGCGGTATTGTAATTCTACAGGTCGATAACTTCTCAAGATTCTTTGAGATTTTATTCCTAGTTGCTGTTCTATTAGCCTCAATGGCCAGCCTTGATCGAATACCAGCAAACACCTTCGAAGGAAAGAAGAGTTTGGAAGAGATGTATGATAATCGTCGCCAAGCCGACTTTTACATCTTGATGCTAACCACTGCTATCGGTATGTGTGTCGTCGCACTTGCCCAAGACATGTTTGTATTGTTTGTTGGACTTGAACTCGCAAGTTTAGCGACTTATGTTCTAGTAGGATTCCATAAGGAATCTAAGTCCGGTGCGGAATCAGGTGTCAAGTACTTCATCGTAGGTTCGGTCGCTAGCGGAATTGGACTGTATGGTCTATCTCTACTCTACTTAGAATTCGGAAGCCTACAGTTGTCTACATTGGCTGCTAATTGGGGAGATGCAAGTGCCCTTGGTCCAATCGCATTAGGATTGGTTCTAGTTGGATTTGGATTCAAGATAAGTGCCGCACCGTTCCACTTTGCAGCACCTGATGCTTATTCTGGTGCTAATTCACCGGTTGCAGGAGTTCTCGCTACTGCATCAAAGGCAATGGGAATGATTGGTTTGATCAGAGTTCTACTCGTAGTGGCTCTTCCTGAAGCGGATTCTGATGGTAGTGCAATTTGGTTGTACACCCTTGCAACTCTTTCGGTGATTACGATGACTTGGGGTAATATCGCCGCACTTGGTTCTACCAATCCAAAGCGTATGCTAGCATATTCTTCAGTAGCACATGCAGGATACATGATGGCTGCTCTAACAGCGGTCGGTGCATGGAAGTGGGGCAATGTTGAGGCGCCTGGAGATTATGCTGAGGCTATTGTTGCAGCAGTTCTATTCCACTTATTCGTTCTAGTAGCATTCAAACTTGGAGCATTCCTTGTTCTTGGATTACTAGAGATGGAAGGTGGAGCTAGTAGGCTATCTGCTCTATCTGGACTTGCTCGTAGAGACCCGCTGATTGGAACTGCTATGTTCATCTTCATGTTGGCTCTAGCAGGTGTTCCTCCATTAGCAGGATTTATGTCTAAATTCTTGGTAATTGCAGGAATAGTTTCAACCAGCGTTGGCGACTTATGGATGAATGGCACCGTATCATTCTCTGAATTACACTGGGTCTGGTGGCTAGCATTAGCAATGTTCATCAACAGTGCAATATCGGTATTCTATTACCTCAGAATTGGAGTTATAATGTTCCTAGATGTTCCTGAAGAAGGACGTCGCAAGCCACTACCATACGGCGCTTCTATCCGTATGGCAATCTGGATCTGTTTAGTAGCCACAATTATTCTTGGATTATCTGGAGATACTCTCATCGATATGTGCTACCGTGCAGCCGAGAGCCTAAATCTAGCTTGAAATGAGTATCATCCTTCAAGTAGGAAGGGCTTTTGGAACAAGTTATGGGCCGTAGGCGTGAAGAGAAGGTAGACGAGGAAGAACTTGCTCGTCTTATGGGATCTGCTGAAGGCGAATCTTCCAAAATTAGGGTTAAGATGCCCAATACTAAAGTCAACGAAATGTTTGCGATCGCAGAACAAATCCTTGGAGGCCGTAGAGTAACAGTTCTATGTGCTGACGGAGAAACTCGTATGGCTAGAATTCCTGGTAAAATGCGCCGCCGACAATGGGTTCGTGATGGAGATTTGATTATTGTATGGCCTTGGGATTTCCAAGACTCAAAAGCAGATGTCAAACACCGATATACCAAAACACAAGCATTGTATCTTTCCAGAAAGGGTGTTCTTCCATCAGATGTAGACATCTTTGGCATGAATACACAAGCCGATGACTTCGAAGATGAAGACGGCTTATTTTCATCCGGCGAGGATGAAGAACCAATCGAAGAGGCTGTTGAGGAAACAGAAGAAGATGATGACGATGAGATCAACGATCTTTTCGGCTGAACACGATATTCTTCTAATCCAAATGGTCTCAACAACATAGGGGGCCAAGATATGGGACGTCACACCGAATGGGATGATGAACTATCAAAGGACACCAAGCAACGCCGTAATAATCGTAAAAAGCGCCACGTCGGTGCAGACCAGGCCTACATGGATGGCGAATCCTCTGAATTTATCAAGAGTTTAGATTCCAGCAAAGGAACAAGTTGGATGGCCGAAAAAAAGTATAAGCGAATGTTCACAGAAATCGAAGAGGGCTTATCTGGAGTTATGGGTGATGGGCCATTTGAATGGGTGGATAGGCGAGTATTCGATGCAGTATTCGACCGACTAACTTTGATGAGTTTATACAAACTGATGAAATCTGGTATGATTGATACTCTTGATTTCCCAATAGCACGTGGTAAGGAAGCACACGTATTCCATGGAACAGGTGAATCGGGCCCAGTTGCAGTCAAAATTTTCCATACTTCTAATGCCGTATTCAAAAATCTGATTCAATATATCGAAGGAGACCCTCGGTTTGGTGGATTGAAAAGACGCCACCGCGACCTAGTTGATATCTGGGTGCGCAAAGAATTCCGAAATCTATCCCGTTTAGAGAAATGGGGTCTAGCCGTTCCTAAACCCCTGGGTGTCCACAAGAATGTCTTGGTTATGGAGTATCTAGGAACACCCAATGCTCCTTCACCGAGGTTACGCGATGTGAAAGTAATCGAACCTGAACCAGTGTATGATGAATTATTGGAATTTCTTGCAGTTGCATGGCAGAAGGCAAAGATGGTACACGGGGACTTCTCTCCATACAATATCATGTGGCATGACGATAGGCCAGTGGTTATCGATGTAGGTCAAGCGGTAGTTCAATCACATCCAAGGAGTAAGGAATTCTTAGTCAGAGATGTTACTCGGTTGGTTGAATGGGCCAATAAATCAGGACTCGATGTAGAGTTAGCTGAAGCTATTTATGATGTTCTCGAAATGGATTTATCTCACTTGGAAACGAAAGAAGAAGAGTAAGACGCTCTTACAAATGGGTTGAAGAAGGGTTGGCTTCCCGCTTTGCTTCATGCGCCAGTCACTGCCGAGGGTACCTAAGGACCGTATAGCGGTCTTAATTGGTGCTAAGGGAGCAACTAGACGAGATCTAGAGAAAGCAGCAGGTTGCAAGAATATTCAGATAGATTCGATTAGTGGAGAGATCGAAGTTACTTGGCCTGAAGCCGGTGATTATGACCCTGTAAAAGCTCTAAAATTACCAGATGTGATTAAGGCGGTAGGAAGAGGAATGGCCCCTGGTAGAGCGATTCAATTACTTCAAGACGATTGGTTTTTCGAAATGGTGGATTTGAAGGAACATGTCGGAAAACGTTCTAATCAACAACGCCGAATACGCGCTCGAATAATTGGTTCTGAAGGAAAAATCCGTAAAATGATCGAGCAGCATACTGGAACTGAAATTTCAATTTACAAATCGACAGTAGTACTCGTAGGAGAAGGTGCAGGTCTAATCAGTGCAAGACATGCAATCGAGATGTTGGCTAGTGGTAGCGAGCATGGAACTGTGATTAAGTATCTAGAGAAAGAACGTAGAAAGTCTAGAATCGGCGCTCGTTCAATCGATTATAT
This sequence comes from Methanobacteriota archaeon, assembly GCA_002689345.1. Lineage (GTDB taxonomy): Archaea > Thermoplasmatota > Poseidoniia > Poseidoniales > Poseidoniaceae > MGIIa-K1. Next base: position 13,119 of record NZFU01000045.1, read on the forward strand.
CGTCGAGAAAGAATCAACAACAACACAAACCGATGATTTCGCTGACCTTGTTCCCGATTTAGCAAATGTAGCTCATAGGAGAAACCGTCGGTTAAAGGCGTCTCAAGTCGACCCTGAAAATGAGGAAGCAGTCGTTGAGGTAATGGAATTAGCAGAAGACGAAGAGGTCAACTGGGAGGAGGAGTGACCTTCTTCTTCTGGTACCATGCAATCGCAAAACCTGTTAACAGTAGGGCGATAATGCCCGGCGCAAACGATGTTACTACTCCTATTCCAGAAACACTTGCTCCTGTAACCATCATGTGATGATTATTGTTTGACTCATCTCTTTCATCAATTACATTATTTGGATCTATAACCAATCGTAAATCCCATTGACCAGTATTTGGTACAACATAATCCCATACAATCAATTCGCACAGGCATTCATCAGAAAGATTGCCTCCTTCCACGACTATTGTTTGTTTTGTTGTCCAATCAACATCTGCACTACGGTCGGCAGGAGCAGATTGTAGATGGACAGTAACCGCCCCTCCGTGTACTTGGTTTGCTTCTAGAAGGCTTGTGATGACAATATCTCCATTGGTATCTCCTGGACGTACAACCAACCTGTCAACATTGGTTTGGCTTGCATTCCAAGACAAATCCAAGCCCGGTAAGATTTGGAATGCACTTGGAATAGTGACTAGTTCATTTCCTGCTTCATCGGTAACTACCGCTCTCAGCATGAGATATTGTCTTGTCTTTGTAGCCCATGATGCCAGACCCATCGAGCCATCAAGACCTGTAACGCCGATGTCAATCCATCTGCCGGATTGGTCCGGTGTTGCTCCTACTCCATTCAAATCAAATCCATATTGAATTTTTGAATTGTCCAGATCTATTCCCGAACCAAGGTCTTGAGCAGAATATGAAATGTTTACTGCACCTACTAAACTAGTAGTCAATTCATCCACTGTCCAGCCAATTCCCTCAGGCTCACTAACATCCACTTTGATATCGACAACTATTGAGTCACCAACATTTCCTACAAGGTCAACCGCACGCATTGAGATTTGGTGTTCTCCTTCTGCAAATGTTAGGGTTGTACTCGATGTTGTAATATCACTCCAAACACCATCTCGTAGAATCTGAATATAATCAATTCCCGAACCACTTCCATCATCAGCAGCAGAATCTAAGTCTGAGATTACAATACTTGTACTGTCTGTCCATTCACCGCCATCGCCAATTGTAGGGCTTGACATCGATGGTGCAGTTCTATCAATTCCGATAAACATAGTTTTGGTTACCGAAAGTCCTGAGCCATCCCATACTGTAATTCGAGGGTTGTATGTTCCCTCTGAAATCGCACCGGTATTCCAATCCCAACCATAGGCTAGACTTCCCGGGCCATCATCACTAGGAGTTCCAGGCCCAGGCACATTTACTAAACTAGCATGGGTGAGATCATCATCACTAGCACCCCAAGTAAATCCTAGTGTACCATTTGCTTCTAGCGAATACCATGCTCTATCAGTGGCTGTTGTGCCACTCCCAGTTCCTGTATTGGTAAGTGCAAATGAGGTGATAACTGGAACTTGATTAACAATATTGAATTCACCACTTGAATACCAAATAGTGAAATTTTCAACCGCAGAATCCCACGCTCTTGCTCTAAATGTCCAAGTACCATTGGAATAAGCAGTAGTGTCAACATGCTTTAGCCAAGGAGTAGTGGTTAGATTTGCAACAGTTGTCCAACTCGCCCCATCAGATGAAATTTCGATTTCAATACTGGATAATGTTCCATTGCCAGTAGTGGCCAAACTCAATGTGAATAATCCCTTCACATCTTGATTTTCAT
>NZFU01000046.1 GCA_002689345.1 Methanobacteriota archaeon
AAAAAGAGCCATTACGGTTTTACAGCATTAGAAGGAATTAACTTAACAGTAAAAAGTGGAGAAGTAGTTGGAATTATTGGTAAAAATGGTTCGGGTAAAAGTACCCTGCTGAGAGTTATTGCAGGAATATACCCTACTGATGAAGGCGAGTGCAGGGTTCGAGGTGAAATTTCTCTGTTATCTGGTTTAGGTACCGGCTTTTCAAGACACCTTACCGGTAGAGAAAATGCTATTTTGTACGGTAGTATTCTGGGACATTCAATTCAAACGATGGAAGATTTGATGGCTGAAATTATCGATTTCAGTGAACTTGGTGAGTTCATAGATCAGCCCCTAAGAACCTATTCTGCAGGAATGAAAGCAAGACTCGGGCTTGCAGTTGCAAGCGCTATCCAACCAGATATTCTACTAGTAGATGAAGTGCTGGGTGTTGGTGATCCGAATTTTAGAGAGAAATCGATGGACAGAATTCTTGGCATGGTCGAAGACGCGGGAACTGTCGTGATTGTGAGCCATAGTTTCGCGTTAATGAAAAAAATATGTTCACGTATGATTTTGATTCACAAGGGTAAAATCCTATCAGAAGGTGAGCCAGAATCGGTTATTGCAGCTTATTATGAAGCAAACCCAAAATGAGATGATTCAATGAATATTGGAATTCTCTCTCCTTCAAATCCTCACAAAGGATTACACAGAGATGCTGAATTAATCGCCTGGGCTCTCGATGAAGGAGGCCACAAATCGATTGAAATTTTTCACCTCGATAATATCAGGGCGAATGTAGTTTCTATGGAATCATCGAATTCGGGCGCACCATCAAAGTGGTCAATTTCTGAAGGTATTTCGTTAGATAAATGGCTTCATAAACTCGACATAGTGTTTATGTCAGAAGTTCTAAATGTTGCATTAATAGAAAAGATAGTTCCGGTTGTTAAGGTAGTGTACATTCCAAATCTTGAATGGACAATCCTCAAAGGCGAGGACGGAGAAGTATCCTCATGGATAAATAATGTCAGACAGTATCTTCCGATAGGATTGACAGTCTTGGCTAAGACTGAAACCGCAGGCATGGTACTAGAACAGCATGACATTAATTGCACAGTAGTCGATTGGAGTGTCCCCGATAAAATTCGTAAGACCAAAAGGAAACCTTCCAATAATGCAACAATTCGGATTCTAATGAATGCTGGCTTAGGAGGGTGGAGATCTAGAAGAGGAGTAGATGTAATGGTGGAAGCAATCAATGCCATGCCTGCAGGACATCCATTCCAATTCGTGTTGAAAACAATCAAACCTTGGGCGGAATATGAATTGGGAGAATGCCCAAAGGAAGTCGAATTAGTTGAGGGTTTTGTTAGCCGGAAAGTAATGGACAAACTGGTTAATTCGGCCGACTTGATAATTTACCCATCTAGATTTGAAGGATTCGGACTCAGTCAGTTGGAAGCATTGCACAAAGGGATTCCTGTTATGTGTACGGACGGCTGGCCCATGAACGAATTACAGACCATTGAGGACAGCCGACTTCTAATTAGGCCGAGTGGAATGACGCCTCTTCGTTTAGCTTGGTCTTTTGAACCATCTCCAGATTCTATTGTGGAGAATTTAATCCAATTATCTGATGAGAACCCATGTATAACCTTCCCAACAGTTGAAGTGACTAAAGGGCTTAGAGAGAAACAGCAGAACTTTATATCTCAGATGTCAAATTTAGTTTTTAGTTTAACAAACAACGAGGAATCTCTATGAATGCATCAGACATTATTGCAGGAATTGATAGTGGACTACGTGTGCAAGACATTAACCCTGACAGTCCTTGGTCATGGGCTTTGAAAAATAAAGGGTCACCTGATTTCCCGGAAATAAGAGAAAGAGCTAGTGAATTACTAGTAATCAAACCTAATAATCACACTTCACGTAAATTTACTGGCGGTAAAGACTCGATCACAGTTGTAATGACAGTTTACAATTCGATGAATATTATGCTACCATCAATATTTTCAGTTCTGAAACAAACTCATTCCAATTTAGAATTGATAATCGTTGATGATTATAGCACAGACGGAACATATGAGGTGTTGAAACGTATCACTAGTATTGATTCAAGGATTAGAGTTCTTCGTTGCCCAAGGAATCTCGGCACATATTGGGCCAAGAACTATGGTATGGAACACGCAAGAGGTAAATTTGTTACTTTCATGGATAGCGACGACCTTAATTCACCAGAAAGAGTAAGAAGAGTGGTTAAAGAACTACTTTCAGATACAAATTTAGTTATGACATTCTGTGATTATATCCGTGTTAATTCAGAAGACGGTAAGATTGTTCTTAACAGAGGAGAGGTACAGAGGGGAGCATTAATCGGTATGGCTTTTGAAAGAGAAAGAGTAATTTCCAAATTAGGTTGGTTTGACAGTATTCGAGTGAACGCTGACGATGAAATGAAACAACGCATACGGACAGTTTTCGGCAGAAAAGCATTTTCTCATCTTCAGTTTCCAGATTATTATGCATCTTTACGTCCAAATTCTCTTACAACATCAGGATATACTTCTAACAGCCTTACTAAAGTCGATGAAGATAAGAATACGAGATCATTTTTAGCACCTGTTCGCCAAAGATATACCAATTCATACATCGATTGGCACAGATCTTCACCTCGTCATTTGTTCGTTAATTTCCCACAATGGTCCCGTCCATTTGAAGCACCAAATTCAATCGTTTGTGAACCAGCAAAAGTAGTACAAAAAACAACATTGGTTTTCAATACTGAAGGGCGCGATTTACCAAGTTGGTTTGATCGTATTAAAGTGATGTTTGATGATATAATTTTACTTACCGAAGATACTTCAAACCCATTCCATACTAATTCTGGCAAAACGATTTCTATAATCGGCGGAGTCAAGACATGGGTTCCTAGGCTCTTGGATGAGTTAACACCTGGCCCTGTAGTATTTGCTTCCAACAGTTTCCCATTAAATAAATGGGAAGTTACAAGACTCCTACTTAAATTATCGATGCATGAAGAGCCGGTAATTATTGCATATGATGGGTTATTGACTGAAGAAAACGAAGTAATTTTCAACGGGTTACCAACTGGAGATACGATTCAAGGTACAGCTAAATTAGTCAGAGATTCCGGTATGGCTATGATTTGGTCCGATCATAGTGGGTGGCAGAATGCAATAAAGTCTGGTGAAAGTTTGTCCGAAATAATTGCAGCAGTATGTAGTTATTCCAGTACCAAACAAAAATTAATTTCAAGACCAGAAACATCGTCACCTTTGGATGACAAGTGGAGAGATGAACGCTTCAGATGGCTAATAAAACACAGAGAAGTAAACATTGAAGAGGTTGTCCCTACTAAGTTAGAGTCTGTCGAAGAAAAATTAGAAGTCGGCTCTGGAAATTATGACCACCGTGACAGATGGACCTTCGATGGAAATCGTTTATTGTTCGATGCTGATGGTATGGACATATGGTTTGAAATGCCAAAAGAATGGAGCTTTGAGGATACTCACCAAGACTTATTCAGACTTTCAGAATATGTTCTTTTAGGTAAAGACTACAAAGAAATAATTGAAGATTGGGTGCCTACGAGAAAGCCTGGTAGAAGGCCCGGGCTTGCATTTTCAGGGGGAGTAGATTCAACTGCAGCAATGTGTTTAATGCCCCAACGGACAGTTTTGTTTTATGGTGAAAGGTCAGGTTTTGAAACACAATTAAGGCACGATAATGCTAACCGTTTTATCGATCACTTGGAGAAAAATGTAGGCCGGCCAGTAGTTCGGGTTATCTCTAACCACGAATTAATCAGAACAAAAGATGGGAAAAGCCCCGGCTTTTCAACCGATTACGCCTGCGCAGTCGGAGCAATATTGTGTGCCGATCTATTCGACCTAGATAGTATCGGAACAGGTATGCCATTAGAGAATTCGTATTTGTTTCATGGGCAAGTATATCGGGAATTTTCCGAAGGGTGGTTTTGGAAACATTACTCTCCTTTATTTGCGAGCGCCGGGTTGCCAATTTACCAACCCGTGTCTGGTTGCTCTGAAATTGTAAATGCTATGATTGTTGAAAAGAATGGATTTAGTGAGTATGCCCAATCATGTCTAAGAGCTCCTGCAGGGGATGTATGCGGGGCTTGTTGGAAATGCTTTAGGAAAAATACACTAAACGGTCATGAATTTTCGTTCAGTAACGAAATCGAGACGTTTCTGGGTAAGCGCCCACTAAAAATGGCAGTCAGCACATTGTATATGTTACAAAAAATCAGCCATTCTCCTGTTTTTACAGAAATAATCGAAAAATACCCAGACTTAGAGGAAATGATGACTACAGAATTATCGTGGTTGGAAAAGCATCATGTTCCAGCGATGGATTTAATTCCATCTCAATATAGAGATTACACAACTAAAATGTTGGATGAACACATCGCTAGAATGGACCCCACTCAATTGAAAGACATTGATTTCAGATAATCCATTCGCGCAGAACATCTAGCGATATGGCGGTTGTAGGAGATTTACTTTTTACTCTTCTACCTTCACCTTTGGAAGGTCTAGTGATTAGCAAATTTTCCAGAGCATCTACTATGGCTAAGTCATGGGGATTTGGTAAAATGATGATATCTTCATCTAACCCCTTTCTGTTAAATCTTTCAATCTGCCTATCTCTAATCAATTTCTTATTAGGAATACACAAGACATGGCAATCGGAGTTGTCAACAACTCTCTGGGATCGAATCGATCCATCGCAAATTATCAAATCGACAGAATTCCAATCAATCTGCTCTAAGAACTTGTTAGGAATTGAACGTTCAACCTCTTTGTCACTCCCGTAAATTATCTGATACATGTCAGCCTCGAAGTTTTCATGCAGAATACTCCTTATACGGTTCACTAAATCATCGCTCTTTGACTCAAGTTTAGCCGGTAAATCGATGACTACGTTAGATCTTCCTTTCCTCTTTTGTAGAGGTAATCTATCCTTTGTTTCATTCACAACAGCCAACGCGATTTTGTCGCTATCTAGAATCAAATCAAAGTCAGATTGGGCGTGATTAGTTTGTTTATCTAAGTCGTGAGGAAGAGTTGTTTTTATCCAACAACCTTCAACATCTGGGTTTGATTTTATTACGTCCAAAACACCCTTGAATGGATAATCAGACACCAAGACAATCTTCCCAATATTGTTGTTGGCAACATAAGAAGAAACATAACGTTCAACCATCAAATTCCAGCCTTTAGGATCACGATTTTTCATTTTACGAGGGCCAGGTATTATGCTGTGGTTTTCTAGAGGAGATCCAACTAAAGATGTTGTTAGAAAATGAATATCTGTTACATCTTTCAATTCGGGATACAAGTTTGTAACTAAATGTGAATGATATTTGCCCTTTGTGTCTAAACCGATTACGATTAAACCATCACATTTACGACTTTTATGTTCAAGAGGCTTGTCAATCAACACTCTGATTATATCATATGGAAAACGAAATAATCTCCACGGCTTTTTAATCAGATTTGTTATCAATACCCCGAGTTTGAATGAGGTAGAATTTCTCAAGCGAGAAAGCTCTTTGGCTTCATGAGTTGCAAGAACTGCCGATTCATTCTTCTCCGCCACTATATCCTCTCCTCAATGATCATTTCAGCTAATTCATTTGCACCATTACTTTCGAGAATTGGGGCTGGTATTTTACCCATTATTTTCAATAAAGCCTCATCCACATTTTCATGAGTTACCGATTTCAGTACTTCTCCCCACCCCTCTTCTTTTGCAACTAGACACCTAGTAAGTTGGTCGTCCATGCCAGTATTCAAATTCGGAATAAATAGAGTGGGTAATTGCATCCGTCTCATCTCATGAAACGAGTTGTACCCGCCTGCTTGTACTGAGTAATCAAAACCTTTGAAGTATATTGCATTGGGATAATCTCTGACAACCCTAATCCGCTCTAGGTCTATGTCAACTCTCTTTCCAAGCATAGATTCACCGATTACAACATACATATCCTTATTTTTTAGTAATGTCTCGACTACTATACGTATGTCAGAGTCAATTTGATTTATCTTACCTGCACCTAATTGTACATATGTTACCTTACAGTCAAGTGGTAATCCGAGTCTTGAACGCACAATATTACGTTCTAACATTTCTTCATTGTCAATGAGAGTTATAGGGGATACAGTCTCGGTTTTGATAGAATGAATAATCTCCGATTCGCTTCTTTCAACAGCGTCCTTCGGATGTACAACTGTGTCAAAAAACGAAATGCTGTCTACTGGAACTGAACTTCCTTTCTTGAACATGCCCCTCCTCAGCCAGACTTTATTTAGCGACTTACGTTGATTTATTGAATTCAGCATCCCCCTGTAAGGGAAGGCGCCATCAAAAATAAAACATCTTGGCTTGTGAACTTCAAACACTAATGTTAGCATTTCTTCGACTAGCATATTCCAAGTAGATGTTTCCATATTTTTGTGCTTATACCTGCCTGCTAGATGGTACGTTGGAAACTCATCTGAATATGGGATATGGAGAGCCGGCATAGGGGTGAAAAACACGATTTCCAGACTATCATCCAGTTTTCTTAGTCTCTTAGCTAATGCATACAATCTCGTAAAATGGCCGAACCCAACACCATTTGTAGGAAATAGTACGATGCAATTTCTCGTGTTCGGAATTTCTTCAATTTCCTCTCCGATAACCTCCTCACGTACAGGTGCTGCAATTTTACCAAGCCTTTCTAGAACTAGGTAAATGCAGTAAGCCGGAAATGATAACGGCAAAAATAGTAAACGAAGAGGGTTTCTGACAGCGCTCGTCAAATGTAATCCGATTCTCCAGGACGCTGACGCTCTGAGGCGCTGGACTTCACGTTTCATACGAGAGGAGCGGAGAATAATTGCCGCTTCGTCTACCCCCTCAGACATGCTATTCCCTAGCCCCAACTGTTATTGATGGTTCGCATCAATATTTTACTCAGAGAATAAATCGATTGAAGTTAGATGACTGGAGTCTTCCAGTTGTTGCAAATATAATTCAAGATTATTTTGAATAATCTCTCTTAAGTCAGGAGGGAGTATTTCCAAACCAGGGGCATAATAATCCTCCCACCATGAAAAATCCTGTTGTAATTGAATTTCTAGGTCTGGAACCAAGTGCTCTAAGTGCATCTTTTTAATCGCCCATAATGCATGCATAGCAGTCCTTAGAGGACGTTTTTGTAAATATGTGGATATCTCATGCGAAGAAACATCTATTTTTCTTCCGAGTGGACCATTTTTATGGAAACATTTCCAGCATTTTCCGCAACCAACTTGCCCATCTCCTCTCATGCACGAATTTAGGTGTTGACCAATTTCGTTTGAGTGGCAAATTTTCATACACCCAGCTTCAGAAATCATATTTGTTGGGAAAACCAAATGCAATCCGGCTTCATTGAACCTTTTAGACCAATATTTCCAGTGATTAGAATCGGCAAAGTCTCTGAATTTAGAGGCTTTTTTTAACCATCCATTTTCTATCACTAAGCCGAAAGATACCCCTTTTAGGTTTAGATAATCAGCCATTAGAACGAGATGGGCTCCTGATGCGTAATCTGTAGAGAAACCGTTAGGATTACCGTATGCTTTACGAATTTTTTCATGGTTTGACTTAATGACAAAAACGTCTCTGTATGTCTTAATGTGATCTATTAACTTCAACGCGTTTCTGTGATCAATCATCGAATCATAATCTCTTTGATGATATGCCAAAATCGTGTTTCCTGGCATTAACAGCATAGCAGCGGTTGAGTCGGTGCCTGCTGAAAAAGCCAAAGAGTAATTATCGCCAAAATCACGTTTTGTCGAAAACGGCCTTTTCGTTGATTCAATCCATGGCCTAAGCAATAATTCTGCGGCCAATTCTAATAATGCGTGATTTGTTTTTTCTAAGTCAAAATCAGCAGGCATGTCCCAATAAACCCACACATGAGGAGTTTTCAGCCATAGCCGGGAACCTTCTTGAACGTAATTAGAAATTATCTCTTCAGGATTCCATTCAACCCTTCTTTTCGGGCCGGACGGTTCATTATCCTCAGAATATATTTTGGTTGTATTTTCGTACTTTTCTCGAATGAAGTCCAAACTATCATTTTTCCATACAGCAAGTAATTCACCAGCCTTTCCCAAATCTCCTTGATTCCAGTATGACCTAACAATCACACTTTTTGCTAAATCAGATTCACCGGAATGTGGGAGAAGTTTATTCGCGTAAAATCTTGA
>NZFU01000047.1 GCA_002689345.1 Methanobacteriota archaeon
CAAATTTACCTGCAAATTTAGTCATCGATTCGGCCTATGACGTAATGTTTGCATCTACTGCTTTCATCATTTTTTCTGCCACTATGGGTGCTGTGTTAATCTCATTTGATGGAGTTAGTCGAGATAGGTTAACCGGTGTACTCGAAATCAAATTATCACAACCGATTAATCGATCTGTATTTGCTAGAGCTTTGTTGATTGGACATTGGGGTGCAATTTTCTTACCAGTGCTGATTTTGAATATCTTCAGTTTGTTGATAATCTGGTACAGATTGGAAGATATGCCAAGTATTGAAGAATTATTCATCCATACTCTTGGTACTGCACTCCTATTATTGTGGTACACTTCAATGCAATTATTAGCATCGTCATGGGCCAAAGACATAGGTTCCTCAATCGCTGTAGGTCTAGGGGTGTGGATGTTATTCACCCTTCTTTGGCTAGTACTAACAACTGTAGTTGCGGGATTATCAGGTGTTGGTGTTGAAAATCTTAATTCTCCAGAATTTACTCGTATTGAAGCGATAATGGATTTGTTTTCGCCAAATGGTGTCTATCACCATTTACTAGAAATGCCCTTAGAAGATGTTAACAGAATTTCTCCATTATACACAAGCATTGCTGCAATACTTTGGAGTATTATTCCGTTAAAGCTTTTCATCAGACGAATAGAACGCATTTATCCCTAGCATGTAAAGCAACACACTAAGTGTAATCGGCATGTAGGACGACTCATGAAGGGAAGGCTGATTGCGCTTTTGCTTGCTGTCCTAATGGCAACAATGTCATTGACAAACAATACTATGGCTGAGGATTCTGGACGTCAAATCGATGATATTGACTGTAGTGGCTATTATTTTGAAGATTTATTTGAATATGATAATGCTGTTTTCAAGTTTGAGATATTAGACGACTGGGCAACTGCAGACCTATATGCTAACTCTTGGGTCAATGAAACTAGAGCCGCTACTGTACGTGATAACCTCGATGGCTTATTCGATGGCGTAGTAGCAGGGGGCGGAGATGATTGGATTTCTACCGATGAGAGAGATGCAACCAGAGCCTTTGGTGCAAAGTGTATCGCTGACATGTACACACGAATTGGACTTAGAGAAGGTATGCCACATCGCGGAGATGTCTCATGGAATAATGCTACATTCGTAGAAGAAGGAATTGGTTTGGATGAAGTTAACCTAATTCCGGAAGACCATCCTGACCTACGCAATTGCCCTCCAACCCGCACACCTCAAGGTGAAAATTGTAAAGAAGTCCCTGTTTCAGCAACAAATAATCTAGAAATTTCAATGTTTACTAGTCCTGATAAAGACCACAACACTAGATTCAACCTATTGCCTAACCATGGTCAAGATAATTGGAATTTCACAGTAGCGATGAATGCTACAAATGTTACATCTGCATCTATGGAATTCACTTTCCCCTACATTGATGGCCTTAGAATGGTAGACTGGACAATTCATGATGACGGTGTTGAAAATTTAGCAGTTGGCTCTGTAGTTCAGAAAAACGATGGTGAAGGAAATGTTCGAGTTGTTGTGGACATTACATATGATAAATCAGATTGGCCGATGAATCGATATGTATTCTTTGATATGACAACTGTTGAGAAGGAAAATAATATTCGCCCTGAATGGACCCCTGATTCTCCAGAAGACAATACGATTATTCCAATTGTGAAGGATGGGACTGAAGTTTTCGCAATTAGCGGAGAAACTATGTCTTCATGGGCCAGTGATGATGATGATGAAAACTGGGGCCTAAACTGTTCTTTTACCGAACCAGGTTGGTCTAGTAGAATGATCAGTGATGATTTGTATGTAACCTCGGGCTCCTCTCAAACTGGAACCGCAGAATGCTTGGCGGATGACACTTACAAAAATGGAACTAGCAACCTATCCAAGACATGGATATTTGGACAGCCTGCGACATTCTCTGCAACTGCAGGGGAATACCGAGATTTGGTAGAGATTGAATCTACTCCTACACTACTGGTACAAAATATGGCGGCCAGTATTGCTGCATCGCAAGATGGAGGAGACGGGGACTCTACGGATATTAATCTGGGTTCATCCTCCTCAACAGATACGATCAGCCTTTCAGGAATTTCACCTGGTGAATTCATGATACATGTTACTGCATCCTCAACTGGAATGTTAGATTGGGATGCTTATTTCGACCTGGGACTAGAGAAAGAAAATACCCCTCCTGTCATCAATATATTTATCGATCAATTTGATGGCACATATGCTACTTGGTCTTCTGATTTTTATTCATTTAGCCTATCTGGTGACGCTGTTGACCCTGACGGTGGAGTTGTTGATTTATCTGCAAATTTATGCGGTGAAACTACAACTAGTTTCACAAGAACTGGTGCCAATTGGGATACCACTATTTCTACTGCTAGATGTGTTAATCAAGGGGAAACTTCCCAATATAATGTAATCATTAGTGCTACGGATTCAGCTGGTGCAATTACAACTATGGAAATAAGTATTCCAGACCCTAATGCTGGAGAAAATAATACTCCTGCAATAATTGTAGATGAAGGAGAAGATAGCAGTGGACTGCCATCTATCGGTATTTTTGCTACCATGATTTCAATGCTTGGAGCAGCCATTCTACTACGTAGAGACTAACCGTCACACTGAAAAGTAGTAGGTCGAGGCGCTGGTATGTTCAAAGGCCGAGTCGAGAGGGTGAGCCACGAAGGTGGACTCCTGGTAAGTTACTCTGGGGCTTGCCCTGCTCTTGGCTCTGTAATGATTGACTCCGGTGAAACATACATCGGTAAAGTCGATGGAGTAATAGGGAACCTGAATGACTCTTTAGTACACATTGCTCACCTAGATAGAAAGGCCAATGCAGAGAATATGGTTGGTCTTGAAATTACAATTAGAACAAGGAAACCAAGAGATAATCAGCGTTCAAATGACAATCGAAGAGGCGGCGATGATCGACGTGGCAGAGATGACCGACGTGGCAGAGATGACCGACGTGGCAGAGATGACCGTGGCGGGAGAGATAACTCAAACAATCGAGATTGGGAATGTCCCAAATGTAACAACTCAAACTTTGCATTCAGAACCGAATGCAATCGATGCGGTGAGCCAAAAGGAAGCGGTGGCCAAAGAGGAGACAATCGAGGGCGACGCGATGGTGACCGACGTGGCAGAGATGACCGCAGAGGTAGAAATGACCGTGGCAGAGATGACAGACGTGGACGTCGAGATGATAATCGCGGCACTCACTCCAATAATGACTGGGATTGTAGTGAATGTAACAATTCCAACTTCTCATTTAGAACCGAATGTAATCGTTGTGGCGCCCCCAAAGGAAGAGGTCGCGCACCATCTAAACAATGGCAAGGTGATGACCGTAGAGCTGGCGAAAGAAGGGATGCCCCTCAACCTAGAGCTGGTGATTGGGATTGCCCACAATGTGGAAAATCAAACTTCGCAAAAAGAAATGATTGCTTTGGATGTGGACGCTCGAAAAGAGTTGGAGGCCCTAGATCTAAAGGCCACCATAGAAAACTGAAAGACCCACCTCCTCTTCATTCTGCAAAATATGGCCGTGAACAACGGAGGAATAAGGAATGAGTGCTGAGAGTCATTATCTCGATGCCATTGAAGCCGAAGAAAATGACGATTACGATGCTGCCCTTGAACATGCAAGATTGGCAGTAAAGGCAGACCCTGAACACTCTAATGCTTGGTGGATGATTGTAGCCCTACTTTCACCTGATGGTAAATATCCAGATATTGAACAGGCCTCAAAAGCTCTTGTTGCTTGTACTAAGGTTGTAGAAATCGACCCATCAAGGGTTGATGCTTGGGTAAAAGGCGGTCGAATAATGGTCGACCATCTAGGATTGTATGAAGATGCATTACACTGGTGGCAAAACTGCCGTGAAGCCGCACCTCTAGAATCGGTACCTATTGTTGAACAAACTACTATTCTTTCTGATTTAGGAATGTATGCTGAGGCTAGGGACAGATTAGGTTCTCTATTCGAAGAAAACCTAGATATTGCTAATTCACAATTAGCTAGAATCACACAGTTGCATAAAACTCTTGAAAGGTCTGCGCAACAAGACCCTGCAAATCATTTCAAGCCATGGAAAAAGAATCATGGTGGTTGGACTTCAATTAAAATGCGTTCAAACAAAGCACCTGTATCTGAAAACATGCTGTTTATGATGACTACAGTACCATTTTTGATGGTGGAAGTATTTGCTTCAAGGGCATTATTCAGTGGATTAGGCGAGTGGAGTTCATTCTGTCTTACCAGCGTTCTAATTTTGATAACTGTACTTTTTGGAATGTCTTTTACGAGAAAGTTGTATCAAAGGGTAAACAAACCTGGATTCAATTTACTACGAGCAATACAGTTCGAAGCCAGTAGTGGTAAAATTGTGATTCCCGAAGATATTCGCTCATCTAAATTGTATATGTTCTTGTTTTCAAGACACCCTCCTGCATTCCAGCAGCGCCTTGAAAAAATAATTATTTCAGATAAAAGACTTCCAAAGAATTGGAAGATGAATTTACCAGATTTCGATTCACATCTTGATGAAATTGGATTTATCGAAGATGAAGAAGAGGAAACTGAATTGTCTTCTTATGAAGAAGAGTGATCATGTTCCTGCAGTATAATCTGTAGAATATCGAATTTGTTCAGGCGTTAGTTCGTCTATTGAAAATCCAAGTGTCTCTAATTTTGTAGATGCGAGGTCCATGTCTTGTTCTAGTGAAATATCGTAGACTTTAGCTTCTAGTGATTCAGCCTCGGCTGCAAGACGGCATAGTGATAGGAATTGGTTTGCGAAACTCATGTCCATTACCTCTGAAGGATGCCCTTCAGCAGCAGCCAAATTAACCAAACGTCCATCTGCGAGCAAGTGAATTCTTCTTCCATCAGCCAATGTGTATTCATCGTTTTCTGGACGAATAGTGCGTACGGAGACTGCCCTTTCTTTGAGTTCCTCGATATTAATTTCACAATCATAGTGCCCAGTATTAGAAACTAAAGCACCATCTTTCATCATGTCAATATGATGGCCAGTGATGACATCTTTCATCCCAGTTGCAGTACAAAATATATCACCGATTGAAGCCGCTTCATCCATCTTCATTACTCTAAAACCATCCATAACTGCTCTTAGTCCAGGCAGAGGATCTATCTCGGTAATGACTACATTTGCTCCCATTCCACGTGCCCTCATCGCTAGACCTCTCCCACAATGGCCATAGCCTGCAACAACGAATGTCTTACCAGCAATCAGTACACTGGTCGCTCTAATGATTCCATCCAAAGTTGATTGGCCGGTTCCATAGACGTTATCAAAATCCCACTTTGTAATCGCATCATTTACCGCGATAACTGGGTATTTCAAATCGCCAGCACCAGCCATTGCTCGAAGTCGGTGAACTCCTGTTGTGGTTTCTTCAGTTCCACCAATTACAGTAGTAGCATATTCTGATTTTTCACCATGGACACGTACGATTAAGTCAGCCCCATCATCAAGGGTTAAAGTCGGCTTAAACTCTAGAGTTTTGTCAATACACCAATAAAAATCCTCAACCGATTGACCATGCCAAGCATGTACTGAATATCCTTCCTTTGCTAGCCAAGCAGCGACATCATCTTGAGTCGATAGTGGATTACAACCAGACCAAGAGATTTCTGCACCTGCTGCACGAATTGTCTCGATTAGTACCGCTGTTTCTTTGGTGACGTGAAGGCAACCTGCTACTCGCATTCCAGCGAGTGGTTTGTCCATCTCAGCCTGTGAGCGTAATGCTGCTAATACTGGCATGCGAGAACGAGCCCAATCAACACGAAGAGCTCCTTCATCTGCTAGACTCAAATCAGCGACCGTGTATATCTCACCCTTGTCCATGACCAGTGGCGAGCATGCGACCCTCATAGGTCAATCGGTCTCAAGACCCTGCCCCCTGAGGGGCAGAGTCGTAAGAACAATCTCTATTGTTGCTGTTGGAAATGTCCAGCATATTGCTGAGCATAGGCTCTCGCTGTTTCTTCGGGATACCCTTGCGCAACTAATTGCTGTACGTATTGTTCCATAGGGTCCATCTGTGCAACGCCTGCATATCCTGCAGCTGCCGCATTGAAATCGCTTCCTACCTGGACATTTACTTCGATGTTATCCCCATCTCCGCCACGAAGTACGAAGAAGAGAGATAGTAGAACTATCAATAGTAAACCAATACCTCCACCAAGGTAGAGCATTAGATTAGAATCTCCACTCTCTGCTTCTTCATCCACAGGGGCTTTGTCAGGTATTCCGTCACCATCTGAATCCTCGTATGAGCCAGACCAAACACACTTTGCATCGCCATTTGATTCATCCCAAATCCAGTAAGCATCAGGTTCTGCATCCAGAACTTCAACAGGTACCTCTAGACCCTGACATGCAGGAAGTGTAATCTCGATCCAATAGATAATCGGCCAGCGCTTATCATCACCTTCATACACCATTAGGAAGACTCGCTTCGACTTGGTTTCATTGTCGAATAATCCTTGAATAGTCAAAGTTAATTCGAATCCATCGCCATCTCCGAGAGGTTCAGATTTGACCCATTCGTTTGCGATTTTATGATCGTACTTTCCAAGTGGGTCTTTTTCGAATATATCTTGTTCTAATGCTGCTTCAACATAGACGTCGCTGTTTTCAGCACCGCCTAGGACATTACCTGCAAGGGTGATTGTATCACCATCAACTCTAGACCCGTTAAGGGATAAATCGAGTTGTACATCTGGCTCTTCATCTCCGAAACCTTCTGGTACAACTGAGAAGTACATCTTGTACTCATCAGATAGTTTTCCTGCTTGGTCGGTAACAACTAACACGATACGAATCTGACCAACTGTTTGTCCTGTTGGGTCAACGGTTTCATTGCTGAAAGTGTAAGCCCACTTACCATCACTAGACTCTGGTGTGATGAATTTGTGACCTTCCAATTTGTAATTGTCCTCATTGTATGGCTTGTCGAATAAGACTGTCCATTCATAAGATTCGATTCCGCTTCCAGTTAATGCATCAGCATCTGAAGAGTTTCCAGCATCAAAGTGAATTGTTACAGAACCTGTATCATCGAGAATTATTTTCTTCAGTGGCCAATCTTCGCCTGATACTGATTTAGTTCCTTCATCTATGATTTGATCTTCATATGAATCTCGCATATCGATTTCAGCAACCGCTTCTGGATTAAACTCATCTGCACTAGCATCATCTGTCTTTACTGTGACTGAAATAGTACGAGAATGTCCTCCTGTATCGTGTAGATAGAGAGTAATCTTCCAATCTACTCCTTGTTGACAATTAGTAGCTGATGATTGGTCAACCTTACAGAATGTTGCTGTTGGGTTTGTTTCATCGGTGTGGTCGATACCACTTGCCATGGATGCTCCTTGCCAGTCAGTCGGTCCATCAATCTCCCAATCTGTTAGTAGTTGGACTGAAGCATCGGTAGTATATCCGAATGTTACTTCTGCATTACTCTTCATGAAGTGGATTTTATATCCGCCAGTAGAAGGGTCATATATTGGTGGCTGACCATTGATAGTCAATTCCAATCCATCTCCTTGAACCCCAAATCCTTCAGGATAATCAGATACATGATACTGCAGCATATTGCCAAGTAGAGGGAAGGTACTACTATCCGCTCTGTCAGAAACACTTGCAACATCTACAGTTGTTACAATCATTCCACCATCAACATATCCACAAACACCCATTATTGTGTCCGATGGTTTAGCTTCGGATTGTAACAAACGTTGGAATTGTCCTAGACTACTTTCCTCGGAGTATCCACCACATGCTCTTGGAATCGAAGTTGCAGTAGCACTGTTTGTATCAATTACTGCATTTGTAACGGTTCCGTCTTGGGCAAAGCCTTGGAATGCTGTCAGATCTATATTCTCTAATATTGGATGATATGGATCTGCAAATTCTAGGTTAGTATATGTTATACTGTCAACTCCTGTTTTTGGAGCAATTTTCATGTCAAATGGTAGATTACTCTCACTTGTAGAAGACGAATAATCATAGTAATCGGTTTCTGCAGACAAATGAACTTGCAAAGTACCTCCTGTAGACATGAAAGTGTTCAACACTTGTTGGTTAGAGGATTTACCAAGTTGTTCATAATACTCAGTTTGGCTAGTAACGGTTAGATCTTGCCAAGGAATAACGACTTTGTTGTAATGGCTTAACCAACTCAAATCGATGTATTCATCCCAATAATTTACGTCATATTGCGTATATGTTAATCCAAGTATATCCATGTCTTGCTTGATAGCAGAGACTCTTGTTGAATCGCCAGATAAGATTGCAATATCGATGTTTTCAGCAAATCCTGCATGGAAATAACGTACATTTCCGGAACTGCTTCCATCTGGTAATGTCGCATGGAAACTAATGTTGTAGGTATGTCCATCTTCAAAATCATTCCATGATGGGTAAGTAACATCAACTCTATCATTCGGTCCTAAGTTTTGGCTTTGGCCTGCTGTAACAGTATGAACCTGGTTTCCATTAGCTAAGTCCACAACTGTCATGTGGAATGTGTATTCTCCTTGAAGAACACCATTTTGTGCAGAATGTGACCATGAGTGTTCTAATGCACTATCGATTGGCAGCGTACAGTTGAGAACAACGTCATTCAAACATGATAGTTCGTCGGGTTGCCCTAGAACGATGTCAACCTTTTCCACGGAGAAAATTACACGGCCCAAATTGTTGGCCAATGAAATTTCTTCTGCTCCAAACCAATTGGTTCCTTGTGTTGTATTATCAAAAATCGATTCTACTTCAATCTTGTAAACACCTTCAACGAAATCATGATTCGCTATTGTGACAGTACGGTTCTCTTCAGCATCTAAGTCGAGGACAGAGGAGCTGTAAGTGGCATCCTCAGAGAATGTGAATTCTTCGAGAGTAATATTGTCAAATGCAATTCCACGTACCCCGTCATTCTGTCCATTGTGTGAATCTTCGTTAGATAAGAATTTGAAACTGATATCAACAACTGAACCTGCTAAACTGACACACTCAAAGCCCCATAGGTTGCTATCTGGAGAGGTTCTGTTAAGCACGTATAGATGAGTCAGGTCGATACTTCGGCTCTTAACCAATCCATCACTGTTGTAGAATACTTCGTAATTATCTGAACCGCCGTTAATATTTCTTGAGTCCCCAATCCATTCAATTTCTGTATTATCAATAGTGGTCTCATTTTCAGGGTCAATAAATCCATTTCCATCTTCATCAACAACACAGAATCCATCTTCATTGTAATCTATCCATTGTCCAATCAGAAGAGCTTCGTAATCGGTTCCGCCCTTATTCCAATCCGCCTCAATTGCTGCATAATCATAGACTGAAGTAGTTGCTCCGGACTGAATATTGTATTCAAACCAAGTCTCAGCGAAATATTCGAAATTCAATGCAACATAGTCACCAGACATGTTTGTCAAATCGATTCCCGGGATCTCTAATGTCTCATTTTCCCAAACTGAGCCGAAACTGTTTGCTGTATCACAAGGATGTCCGAACCAGTATGCGTGTGAATCGAATAATGGAGTACTACAACCGGAGTCGTCTATGATTGCACCTCTTGTTGGATCTCCACCATCGGTGTATCTAAAGCCGGCAGAACCGCCTTCAAATCCTTCTTCACAATCTACCAGAGGTGAGCCACAATATACATCGGTAGGTATAGCACTGTAGACCTTAGCCTCAACATCAAACGTTACGTTAGTATTACCAAGATGTTCAACCTTGACATTGATTGGGAAGTTGCCTTCCGCATACATACTTCCTGGTTTGAACGAGTCAATTTGCATAACTGCAGGGTCATAAATATTGAATGCTGTAATATAACCAACGATTTCATCGTTTGCAGGTTGTTCGTCTTGACCATAATTCAATACTGCAGAAATACGGTATGTAGTTCCATTAACGAAATCTGCTGAAATTGCTGAAGTATAGTCATCGTTAGGTGCTAAGTTGTTCATGTTAATGTTCGATTGTTGGTTCTGAACATTGCTTGTGAATGCTGTATTTTGCTTCCAGATAGTGATGTTATCGATAGCAAAACCATCTCTTCCTTGCCATGTGGATTCATTTGTTCCCAAAGAACCATCCCAGCCAGACTTGAATCTAAAGCGAATATCAACTGTGTCACCTGCGAAGCGAGATAGGTCGAATGCACCTAGGTCTTCTTCGGTGAAGTTGCCCCATCCATATTGAGTACCAGGAATAGCGCCACCGTATCGATAGATTGCCGCATCTAGACCTGTGTTTTGCTCGCTCTCAACTCTTCCATTGTCATATCCGCCCCAATAACTGGTTCCGGATGCACATTGGCCAGAGAAGTAAGCACTGGTTGGACAAGCAATAGTTACCCATCCATCATCTTCTGAGAATACTTCAATCATTGCTGCATCGTCCCAAACTTCTGCTAGAACATAGCCATTCTGATCTTGTGTGTAAAGGTCGGATAATCCAAGGTGCCTAAACAATTCAACACCCATCCATGCACGGTCTGCACCTGTCAAATCGACATTGTTCAAGACCAAGCCTTCGTCCCAATTTGGCTCATAGCCAGACCATTCGTCTCCACTTGAGTTAGTCTTCATCAAGCCAGACCACATGAAATCAGTTGGGTTGTTAGCGTTAGCGTTTTGTGCTGGTGCATTGTTTCCAGAGGTGTGACCGTCTGAACTGTTAGCAGCTATTTCTTCATGCCAGTGGCTAACACCATAGTAAGCCTCAGTAGTCCAACTACATCCACTTCCACACCCAGTTTTGTCCTCTGGGTTATCCCAATCCATTGCATAGACTGTTACATTGCTTGAAGCGGTTTCATCTACTTCTTTGATTTCTACATCAAGAGTTGCTTGACCGTTCAAAATATCCATTCCTGTGTTTGTAACAGTAACTTCAACTTCACGAGTTCCCTCTCCAAGTAATCCAACATATGCATCGGTTGGAGAGATATCTATACTTGAAACTGCCAAATCTTTGTTATCCATCTCGATAACTACGATTCGGTCATAAGAACCGTCCCAGCCAAAGTTGTCGTCATAGGTGAACTGGTCATATGAGCCGTGCCCTACGATTAGATCTGGTGCACTGTTCGGTCCACCAATAACCTGTCCAATAGCTACGGTTGTAGGCCTCATTGCACCAAAGTATTCCAGAGGGTTCATGTGTCCGCCAGCACCATTGGAAAGTGTAACTTGTACACTCGTTGGTAGATTCAGATAATAATTCGTAGTTGTGTCTCCAGTAGAAGAAGTCGAATTAGATTGCTTGAATTTAGCAGCGTGAACGAAATCAGGTTCCCCGTCTCCGTTCAACTCACCAACAGTAACTTCCCAAGCGATATATGGTCCGAAATACACTGTTTTCGATGTGCTGTAGGTGTGAGTAGATTGAGTGATTGTCGCATAGGTTACATTTTCGGTATTTGCATCATTCATTGCTACAACATCGATAATTCCGTCATTATCAATGTCTCCAATGTCGAATCCACCAAATTCAGGCCCTAATGCGTGAACGTGTAATCCTGCACTTCCGGTTGAACTCCAAGTAACGGCTGCAGGGAATGTGTTAGTGAGACAATTAAATTCGACAACTGTTACGTTGTCAGATTTACCAGGATTTGTTGCTGCACCTGTTAGGTAGTCAACACCTTCAGAACGCACAAGCCATAGGTCATCATCATCACAACTTCCAGTAACTGGATTTGTCTGACTCGGTTCTCCCCAATCTCCTAATTCTAATTCTCGATATGAATTTTGAGTAGAATCACCGAGGCTAGTAACTTGGGCTTGAGTAGATGAGGTGATAGGTCCCATGTAAGTAACTACACGCTGGTTCTTCAGATCGGCAAGCAACTCGAGAGTGACGATGTCATCGTTGCCGTCTTGGTCCAAATCAGCTACTGCTAGGTCCCACATCCAAACTACATCGTATTGTTCTCCGATAGTGAAAGAATCAACACTGCATCCATCATTTTCTAGGATGGTAACGTTACCAGGCTTGTCGACTACAATCGCACCAGATGCATCTTGCTTCAATGGCCTATTACGGGCATAGATTACGATGTCGTCTGCGTTGTCGCCGGTGAATTCACCGACTTCTACCTGCTGAGTGTTGGAATGATCTTCAAAATCTGCATCCTGATTTGGATTAGCAGAAGTCCATATGTCGGTACGCTTCTGGAAATGTCCATTTTCATTCCACAGTACTGAAATTTTCGTACTGCGGTCATTCGCTGTTACTATATCCATATCGCCGTCACAATCGAAATCTCCCAATGCTACGTCAACCGGGTCGGTATCGGTAGTATAGGTCCTTGAAGTCGAAGCGGACACAAGGTTCGCGGCGGTTGTTGAAAGTAGCATTACCAGGACTAGCAAAATCGCTCTTGCGCGGCCGTCCTCATTCATAGTCTTCCAAAGCATCATCATCACTCGCTCCTGCGGACTCTAACTACCACTTTAATTCCTTTGGGAAGGTGTGTTTTCTATTATCAAAAAACAGCCGCTCAGTGCGGCGTTTTTCAGTTATCGCCAATAATTAGCGATTTTGACTATAGTCCAGATGATAACCATGCTGGCGAGGGGCCCCAACCGGTCGCATCCCCACCGTGAACCTTGACAATTTTTCCAGCACGGAACATGCCTTCCAAGAAAAGTTCGAGTTCCAAACCTTCTCTATCGCCAAGATAATCACTTGCTGCCAATGCAATTGTTTCTGTAGAAATAGCGGTAACTCCATGATTCCTGACCACGATTCGAAGTAATTCTTTCAGCCATGATTCGGCCATCGGGTCTTTTACCATTGGACCTTGAGCAGGATGAGGCGCTTCTAACTCACCTAATTGATCTCTCAATTCGTCTGAGGTAGGGCGCTGTGGCTGTTCTAAACCGACTTCTACAAGTTTGGCTGCTAAGTCTAATTGGCCGATTGGCCTTCGAATAATTGGAATCCGTGAAGGGTCTGGTTCAGGCCCCATATCTTTGGGTTTACCAGAGGGCTCTGAACTATCACTAGCAAGCCCAGAAGATGAAAGATTTGTGCTATTAACAGCCAATGGCATCATCCATCCGACCTTGCGTAGGCCTAATTCCGCCACAATTCCACGAACCCAATCGGCATCGCCTTCGAGTAGGACGTCGACATCATCGTCCTCACTGCGGAAGCGATAGCGAATGTAGCCTCTAAGCTCCTGCATGTAACCACCCTACGGGTGGGGGGAAATCAACCCACCGGTTCTACTGAGCAAGGTTTCGCAGCACAGTATGCAGGATACCACCATTGCGATAATAGTCTACCTCTACCGGCGTATCCAAGCGTACATCAACAGTGAAATCTATGCTCGTTCCATCTGCTTTATTCGCTGTAACTGTTAATTCTTGTAGAGCCTGTACCTCATCTGTAACCGGTATGTCGAATGATTCACTGCCATCTAATCCAAGTGAATCTGCGTCCTCACCTTCTTTGAAAGTTAACGGAAGTACGCCCATTCCAACAAGGTTTGATCTGTGAATTCGCTCAAATGAAGTAGCAATTACTGCCTTCACACCAAGCAGGTAGGTTCCTTTAGCAGCCCAATCTCTGCTACTTCCGGTACCATACTGTGAACCTGCTAATACAACCATTGAATCTTGGCTATCCATCGCTGCTTCAAATACAGATGTTACCTCACCAGTGTTATGATTTAGAGCATATCCGCCTTCAGTCCCAGGAGCCATTTGGTTGCGAACTCTTACATTTGCAAAGGTTCCTCGCATCATGATTTCGTGATTTCCACGGCGACTACCAAACGAATTGAAGTCTCCTTGTTGGACGCCTCGCTCAATCAGCCATTTGCCTGCTGGGCCTTCTGCTGGGAAAGCACCGGCTGGAGAAATATGGTCAGTTGTGATTGAATCTCCCAACTTCAATAGGACCTTAGCGCCCGAAATGGACTCGATAGGTTGTGCTTCTTTGGATAGGCCTTGGAAGAAACTTGGCAGACGAATGTATGTTGAATCATCTTGCCACGGATAAAGTGGTGATGCTTCGCTTGGAATAGAATCCCATCTCGGCTCCTGCATTACAGTAGAATATCTTTCTCTGAACATTTCGGGTGTGATTTTTGCTAATGCTTCATTCAATTGTTCATCATTTGGCCATACATCAGATAGCATGACTGGGTTTCCATCGTTTCCGATTCCAATAGGTTCAGTCGTCAAATCTACATTTAGACTACCTGCAATCGCATAAGCTACAACCAAAGGAGGGCTTGCAAGGTAAGATGCCTTAACTTTCTGATGAACTCGACCTTCGAAGTTTCTATTTCCTGAAATTACCGAGCCAACAATCAATCCTGATTCATCGATTGCAGCATCAATTTCCTCTGGTAGCGGCCCTGAATTTCCAATACAAGTTGTACATCCATATCCCACATTGTTGAATCCTAATGCTGCTAGATCTTCATCTAGGCCGTTTGCTTCATAGTACTCGGTAACAACTCTTGAACCGGGTGCCAAAGAGGTTTTGACCCAAGGTTTGACGTTTAGGCCACGGGTTCTTGCGTTTCTTGCTAACAATCCTGCTGCTAACATAACTCCTGGATTGGATGTATTTGTACAAGATGTAATTGCAGCGATTACAACATCACCATGATTCAAATCGTAATCGTTACCGACCAATGATGATTTTGACAAATCTGATTGTGCTAAACCGTGTCCTTGATGACCTAGTTCATTGGTTAATGATTCTCTAAAATGAGAGGACATAGCAGATAAGTCAACTCTGTCTTGAGGCCTCTTTGGACCGGCTAGGGCTGGCTCAACTGTAGACAAGTCCAATTCTAATAATGCGGTGTAACTCTTCTCAGGCTCTGTAGAATCATACCACAATCCTTGGGCTTTACAATATGCCTCAACACCTGCGATGTGCTCTTCTTCACGTCCTGAAAGACGCATGTAAGATAGTGTGTTGTCATCGACTGGGAAGAAGCCACAGGTCGCTCCATACTCAGGAGCCATGTTTGCAATAGTTGCGCGGTCAGGCAGTGTAAGCGCCGCCATTCCTTCTCCAAAGAATTCTACAAATTTACCTACAACACCGTGCTCACGTAATAATTCAACAATTCTTAGTGTCATATCTGTAGCGGTAACACCTGGATTCAGATTACCGTTTAATCTGAAACCTACCACATCAGGAGATAGCATGTAAATTGGCTGACCCAACATTACTGCTTCAGCCTCGATTCCACCGACTCCCCAACCAAGTACTCCTAGTCCGTTAATCATAGTGGTATGCGAATCTGTTCCAACCAAAGAGTCGGGCAACCATACGCCGTTTTCCTGACGTGCAACGGTTGCAATCCATTCGAGGTTCACTTGATGAACAATACCTCTGGAAGGAGGGACTGCTCGGAAATTTTCCAATGATTGTTGACCCCATTTCAAGAAAGTGTATCTCTCCATATTTCTGTGATATTCAATATCCAAATTCAAACTCAAAGCTTCTGTATTTGCACCCGAAACATCGACTTGTACTGAATGGTCTATGACTAAATCTACAGGAACTTGTGGATTGACTTTTTCTGGATCTCCACCCATCTCAACCATAGCATCCCTTAGAGCAGCCAAATCTACTACCGCCGGAACTCCGGTAAAGTCCTGAAGAATCACTCTTGAGGGGCGGAAAGGGATTTCTCCACGCTCGCCATTTGCTGTCCAGCCAGCAATATTTCTTACATCATTTTCAGTAATTAAAAAGCCATCACAGTTGCGGAGTGCCCCTTCTAGTAATACTCTAATCGAGTAAGGAAGGGATGATGTATTGATTCCAGATTCATCAAGGGAATCCAATGAATAGTAATGTCCACCTAAAGAAAAATCTCTCTTCGAAGAGAAGGGGTCCGAGTCGCTCATAGAGCGACTGCGCAGGCCGAATCATATCAACATGCCTTTCGAAAGCGATTTCACCAGAATTGGTACCAAGGGCTGCCATCAATGATTCCATCTTCGGTAATTTCGATGGAAACTATTGTCACAGCATTGTTTGGCTTGTCGCTCTGAGTTGCAACAGTAGCGATTGCATCAATGTGTTCTTGACCATCAGTAACTGTTCCATACACAGTATGACAAGACTGAGATGAACAATCCTTGTTCTTGTCTTCAGTACATGAGCCGCCACCAACTTGGACTTGATCTCCATCTAGCCAGCAAGGGTCTGAACCGGTTGGAACGATGTAAAATTGGCTACCATCTGTGTTTAGGCCAGCATGAGCAGCAGCCAAAGAACCGACACCGTGTCTTAGACCGTTCGTGTGTTCACCAGGAACTGTCCATTGATTGATTTGACAAGTTTCCCTAGTGTATTCAACTCCTTCTTGGTTAGTGGTTTTTCCATTACAGTATCCATACCACTTAGCAGCATATCCGCCCGAGCCGGAATTGTATTCGAAGTCGCCACCTTGAATCATAAAAGGATCAAAATCTGGAGTTTGTTCATTGTCCCCGATTACGCGGTGGAAGATTACGTTGTCGTACTTTCCATCTTCAGCTAGTAGCATGAAATTCTCAACATGCAGTGGAGCCTCTGCCCTGTGTAGAGCAATAGTTACTTTTTCATCGTGGAATACTCCGCTATCATCGGTCCATGTAACTCGCATTACAGCCTCGCCGTCTTCGAATTTATCATCCGCCTGAGCAAATTGAACTGCAGCCAATACCAATAGAAGAGCGGCAACCACTGCAAATAATCCTGCAGGGGTTGGAGTCCCATCGTTGAATAAACGAGGAATTACTGTCTCTGAAATTCGCTTATCTTGCATCTCGTTCAACAATTGGTTGTAAAGTGCGTTGGATTGCTTATCTCTAGGGTTCATTTTTACTGCGTCGCGTAGTAATTTTGCAGCCTTTCTATACTCAGAATTTGAGTTGCTTTTACCCGCTTGCATGTGTATTGCTTGACCTGCAATTCGCAGCGTAGTTGCCTCTTTACCATCAGGGTCAACCTTTCTTAATAATTCTAGAGCACCGTTGGTTTTACCCTTGGTCAGAAGCTTTTCCGCGTCCTTCCATGCATCGGCAATAGTTTCGTCGGCCATGTTGTTGCCGAACCTGCTTTTGGTTTTGAGGGCTGCCCTTGGCAAATTTAGTGTTCATAGCATCAACACATTCAAAGAGCGTGGGCCAACGCAGGAGCGCAATGGTCATACCCCCGTAGGGGGCATGGGCAAAGGGGACAACCCATAATGGAAAGAGTTGTGAATGATTTCACCATCAATATAGCCACTGCAAATGGAACCGGTTCGCAATCTGCAAATCTGATTTTGTTACAGACATTATTTGACATGGGAATCCCTGTCAGCGGGAAGAATTTATTCCCGTCTAATATTTCCGGTTTGCCCACTTGGTACATCGTTCGCCTATCGGACCTTGGCTACCAAGCGCCAGGTGATAGAACACATATTCAGGTACTGGTAAACCCTGCTACTTGGGATGAAGATCTTGCTGCTTTAGAGCCGGGTTCTGTCGTTATTTGGAACATGGATTCCAAGATGGAAATGAACCGTGAAGACGTCATATCGTATCCTGTTCCGATGACAAAAATAGCCCGTGGCTTAAATCCTAAACTCGCAAGGATGATTGCCAATGTCGTATATGTTGGAGTGATTGCAGAATTATTGGGAATGGACCAAGAAGTTCTCGAGGCTTCGATTTCCAAACAATTCGGCGGAAAGGCAAAAGCGATCGAATTGAATTCCGAGGCTGCTCGCTTAGGCCGTAGTTACTGTGCTGAAGAGTTAACCAAGTCTGACCCTTATGCTGTTGAAGCAAGAGATGTAAAGGAAGGAGGATTCTTTGTTGAAGGTAACGAAGCCGTTGCCCTGGGCTCAATATTTGGTGGACTCCAAATGCTAGCATGGTACCCTATTACTCCATCTTCAAGTGTTGCTGAAGGCATTATTGGCTGGCTTCCAAAACTACGTACTCATGAAGATAAAGCAACTTATGCAGTATTACAGGCTGAGGATGAATTGGCTTCTGCTGGCATGATAATCGGTGCAGGTTGGGCTGGGGCCCGTGGTATGACCGCAACTTCAGGACCAGGTATTTCTTTGATGCAAGAATTCATTGGACTAGCATACTTTGCTGAAGTCCCATGTGTATTTTGGGATGTTAACAGAGTAGGACCATCTACAGGTTTGCCGACTAGAACACAACAAGGCGATTTAGCAATGTTGTATGAAGGAAGCCATGGTGATACCCAACATATTGTATTCATTCCAGGAACTGTCGAGGAATGTTTCGAATTCGGTTGGAAAGTATTCGATGCTACCGAGCGTTACCAGACTCCTGTCTTTGGATTCTCGGACTTGGATTTAGGAATGAACAGATGGGCATGTCATGGATTTGAATATCCTGACAAACCAATGGACAGAGGAAAGGTTATCTTGACCAAGGAACAAATGGATTCCATTGAAAACTATGGCCGCTACAGAGATGTAGATGGAGATGGTATTCCATACAGAACACTACCAGGTTCTGGCTTAGACCCAATTCTTTACCGAGGAACTGGCCACGACGAAGATGGTGCCTATTCTGAGAAACCAGATGTATATCACAAGTTGATGGGCCGTTTAAAGCGCAAAATCGATGGTGCAAGAGACGAACTACCTGCACCGGTTATGCGTGAAGAAGAAGAAATGGACATTGGAATTGTATTCTATGGTTCGATGGAGAATACAATTGAAGAAATTGATGACATTCTCGAAACTGCGACCGGTAAAAAGGTCAGTACATGTAGAGTAAGAGCCCTTCCACTTCACAGTGAAGTTCAAGCATTCATCGAAAGACACAACACGATTATTATTCTCGAAATAAACAGAGATGGACAACTTAACGGTATCATGCGCAAGGAATATCCAAATCATCTGCTAAACAAGATGCATAGTGTTGCTTACAGCGATGGTATGCCACCTCGTGCAAGATTGTATGCCGAGCGTATTATGGAAGTTCTAGAGGAGGTGGGTCAATGAGTGATAAACCTGCAAGAGCCATAAAACTCAACGTCATCAATGAGCCTAAAGATTCCTACACAGGAGGTAAATCCTCACTGTGCCCTGGCTGTGGACACGACCAAATTTCTAGTGTAATTGTTAATTCGGCTTGGGAGAATGGAATCAAACCTCACCGTATTGCAAAGATGAGTGGAATTGGATGTTCATCCAAGACACCTGCCTACTACCTAGGACAATCTCATGGATTCAATACGGTTCATGGAAGAATGCCTTCGGTAACTACTGGAGCAAATGTGGTCAACAAAGACCTCACGTATCTGGGTGTTTCAGGAGATGGAGATTCTGCATCTATTGGAATTGGACAATTAATTCACGCTATCCGCAGAAATGTCAACATGGTCTACATCGTTGAAAACAATGGAGTTTATGGTTTGACTAAGGGGCAATATTCTGCTACTGCAGATGTAGGTTCGAAGAAAAAGAAAGGATTGGTCAATGAAACTCAGCCTATCGATTTGTGTGCAATGGCAATCAACTTGGGATGTTCATTTGTCGCTCGCTCATTCAGTGGTTCAAAGAAGCAATTAACTGCAATCATCAAGGCTGCAATGTCTCACAAAGGATTTGCATTAATCGATGTGATTAGCCCGTGTGTTACATTCAACAATAACGACGAATCTTTGCGATCCTATGGCTATGTCAAGGATAATCAGGCAGATCTACATTCGGTTGGATACATTCCTCACTTCTCACCACTTGAACAAGTCGAGGTTCCTGCAGGTTCCTATCGTGACATTACCTTACATGATGGATCCACTATGCGCTTAGAAACAATTTCAGAAGAACATGATGTCTCTGATGCTGTAGCCGCATTATCAGCTCTACACAAAGCAGATGCAGAGAGAATGCACGTTATGGGATTGTTATACTTCGATGGAGAAAAGCCTTCATTGGATGATGATTTAGAACTACACGATACACCTATTGTCGAAATGGGTGAAGATGTTCTAAGGCCAAGTGCTGCCCAACTCGATGATGTAATTGCATCATTACGTGGCTGATTCAAGCACCGTTTAATTGAAGAATGAGAGGCCTTTGGGCCATCTGCTAGTCTCTTAGTGTAGCGGTCCATCATTGTGGGTTCTGGTCCCGCAGACCTCGGTTCAAATCCGGGAGAGACTACTTTTTACCCCTTCTTGGATTCACTCATAATATAGTTTAAACCGATTTACCGGAGATTAGTTTAAGGTCATATTGCGAATGGAACTTTCATGAATAAAACACGCAATCGAGCGATTTTGATTTTCGTTCTTATTTGCTTATTACCTGTGACTCAAGCCAATCCAGAGGCTCAATCAAGTAAAACATGGGACATTAAAATAGATTATTCAGGAGAGTGGAGAGCTCTTGTAGAAAGTGATAATTCAGATAGAAGAGGATATGGGCCTGAGACCATAACCACTTACGCAGCCTCTGAATCTGCTACAGTAAGGAAACTTGATGATAATTCCAAGGAATTATGTGTTGAACTTTGGGCTGATGGAGAATTGGTTGATAGCGAGTGCACTAGTTCGGCATATGGCGAAGTTGCAGTCGGAAAAGGGGGCGGAACAGGGGACCCTAGTGTTCCTTTCAGTGATGTCTCTGGCTTTGAGTTCATGACTGCAATATTAGCAATGATGGCTTCTGTATTCTACTTACAGAAAAAACGATTTTGAATGAATGCTCACTCTTGAGATTCTTCATTCATGAACAAAATTACAAAAATAGCCATTAAGGAAATTGCGGCTATTGCCATAGCAATTATTTGATTCGTAGAGTACTTACTTGCAGAAACTACCTCGTCTTCTTCTTCAACAGGCTGTTGATCATGAATATCCTGCTCAATGAAAACTGAACCATTTATTGTTTCAGTTAATGTTTCATTTACATATTTCAAATAAGTAATGTTCCACAAACCTGCAGAATTATGCTGATTGAAAGTATAGTCAAATCTATTTTGACAATCCTCATCAACCAATGTTCCATTCTCATCTAATTCGCATTGATAAACCAGTACTGGTGACCTCAAAGTAGCCCCATCTCTTTCAATTTCAATAACTAAAGATGTGTTATTAGTTGAATCCTTCATCCAAAACCATGCGGTATCTCCTTCTTTGAGAGAACCATTTGGAATGTCAGAAGGCTGTGCGCCTGATGAATTGACTGTTATTGTGTAAATTGACAATTCATGAGCTGTGACTGGTGTGGCAATCAAAATAATCACAAGAGCTCCAAATAGGGTGCGCACGGTTCTGCCACTCGACTAAAGAATAAATACAATACGGAAGAGAGTAGCGCAAGAAACATGGACGGCAAGTTGGTTGCGATTGGTATATTCGCAATTTTGTTCACTTCATCGATTATTGTAGTAATCTTAGGAGATGAAGAGATTGCTCCTGAATCGACAGAAGAAGGGCCTCATTTCCATGCAGGAGACCCTCTTTTCCAAGGAGAAGGTCACGACCACATGAATGCAAGCCAGCATGTTGCTGGAACTGACAATATTGAGCAGGTGTCGTTTAATCCTCTCACATCCCCAGGTAATGCTGAGATTTCTGTCGCTCGATCTCCAGATGGACGAGTATACAGTTACCAAGCTGGCTGGAATGACATACACATCGTCGATGTTACCAATTCTTCAGACCCTCAGGTTATGGGAGTTTACAATGACCCAAATACACAAGTTCTCGATGTAAAGTATCTTGAGTACAACGGTAATGAATACATCATTTCACAAAATCAACTTATCGACTCAGGATATGCTGACCCAAGTATTGGCGACTGGAGTGACCCAGTTCAAGTATCTGTAAATTTAATCGATGTAACAGATAAAACAGACCCAGTATTAGTTGATTGGTGGTATGATGCAGACCACCCAAGTGGCCCACACAATCTCTATCCTCATATGATTGATAATGAATGGTACATATTCGTAGCAAATCCAGATTATGAACAGTGTAATTCCGCTATTGGAGAAGCATGCGGTGGAGTTACAATCGCCCATCTAAATCTGCAAGGTAGTGCTTCTCGTACATTACAAGGAGTACCTGCTGCAGGTGCCGGTCATACAATAATCAAGGTCGGCGAGTATGAAGTTGCTTGGGAAACTACCCGTGGCGGCTGGATTTACATTCACGACATGACTGTACAGACATGGCCCGGCGAAGACCAAGAAGACCCTCGTTATGGCAGGACATTCATCTATGGTTCATATTGGGAAGCAGGTTTGAGAATCGGTGATGTAACTGATGTACCACACCCGGTCAACTCACCAGAGATGTATACTTTGATGGCTACAACATGTAAATCTGGACAAGGCAATCCCTTGATGTGTCGCTGGCGGGCACCCGAAGTCGGTTCATGGATGGACTTCCTAGACTTGGATGAAGATGGCCAACCAGATAGTGGAACTACTGGGAATGAAAATGGAGGAAGGGTTTCTTACATTCACTATGCAGAACCTTTCCCGGTAATGCTTGATGTTTCTCACCTGGGACTAGGAGATGAACCGCGTCATTACGTGACTGCAGCTGTTGAATGCCTAGACCTTTACGAAGGAACTGGTATCGTATACTTCCTCGACACAACTGAATATTCCACTGAAAATGGTAACTTCAAATTTGAGATAACCATGACTAGAGATTGGGAAATTCCATATGCAGAAGACCATTGTTTCGGTGCGAGTTGTGAACTAGACCCTAATGCGGATGAATGGTTACTATTCAGCCCACACAACCTCGACAGTGGATACTTTGAGACCAATCAATCAACCGATCAATCTCATGGAGGAGACTGGGATGGCCGGCTATACATCTCACACTATCACGCAGGATTGTGGATTGTCGATGTTGAAACATTAATCGCTCCAGAAGCAACAGATAGAATTGACATTCATTTCGAAGCAACAGTCGGCTATTTTTTGCCATCTGGTCACCTTGATGGAACTCCATTGGATAGCCAATACTACGATTTCGGATGGGTTCCATTCCTTTGGGCAGTAGAATTCCATGAAGGCATAATCTATGCATCTTGTATCTCTACTGGATTATACATACTTCAGTTAGATATTGATGAACCATATCTTGGAATGCCTGTATAATGGATACCCACACGTTTGAACTGTAATAAATACAAACTTAATTCAAAATGTTCTCGAATATTATGCTTTTTTATTTAGCCTAGGGATAAGTGCTGGAGTATTAGCTCGATATTTTTGATATTCAGGGTCATCTCCCCACTTTTCTAAAGCTCGTTTATCGAGTATTGGAGTTCCACTGATTTTCGTCAATAAAAGATAA
>NZFU01000048.1 GCA_002689345.1 Methanobacteriota archaeon
CTGCCTTGTACGGGATGCTGAAATGGAAGGCTGAAGAATTCGATATTACAACACTGTTCTCTCTTTCAGTTGGTGTAATCTTACTATGGTTAATTCCTTGGGGAATTATTACAATAATACCGTTAGCACTAGTTATCTCATTTGCAAGTCCTGCTGGTAGAGAAGAATGGATTCGATTCAAGAATCGACGTATTGCAGTAAGTTTGGTTATGCTACTCATTCTAAGCATGTTCGCAAGGTTTCCAGTATCTACTCCAGAAGGGCCCGATGAATGGGAATTAATCTCTGTTGAGAATCCCCATGCTTCTGTTTGGCCTGCAAGTGAGCAATATACCTGGTATTCGGATGGTGCAGTAATCGGTGTACTAAATGTAAGAACTCCCCACACCTTTAGCCCTTGGGCACAGGATTCATCCAGTATAACATTGGGCGTAATGTTAGGCATGCATGATTCAAGAATGCGTCAATCGATCGAAGTAATGAATACAAGAATACCAGCATTTAGTATGGATGCAGATACTTTTTGGTTGGATGAAGTTGAGACTGAAGGAAGCCACATATATGGCGATGATGAGCAATTTATCGCAAGATTTGAAGTCAAGCGAGATGGTTTTGATGCCACACTTGCTACAGTTCTAATCGTTGGCTTCCCTAATGCTGGTGGAGAGCTTTCTGTATTATCTATTACCCGCCCTATATTGCCACTTCAAGAAGATGTCTTTGAAGAGAAGTTAGTCCTTCAGTACATCGATTCTCAGGTTGAATAAAGCCAAATAGTATTTTTTAGGGCGACCTAAACCTTATGTACGTCCGACTTTTCGGGCACCCTAAATCAGTGATATAATGACGGTTAATGCGAAGACAATTTTGATGGTTTTGATTATGAGTACAGCATCTCTTGCAGGGTGTATTGGTGGAGATGATAAAGCGGGGGATGATTCTTCTGACGAAGTTACTATCAGTATAGCATACTATCTTGCAGATGACTCTGAATCTAATGCCAATGCACAAGGAATGGCGGATAGATTAGCCAATGATTTAGGAATAAATGTGAATTTATATGATGTCTCATCCGAAGGAATGATTATCCAAGCTCTGAGGTTTGGTAATGCTGATATTGGATTCCTAGAAGGCGGACCTGCATGGATTGGATGGCAAGAATATGGGCTATCAGTTCTTGCAGTCGAAACCACAACTACTACCGGGTCCACTCATTACAATGCATCTGCATGGGTATTGAATGGTTCAGATATTGCAGATGCTCAACTAGATGACAATGAATCAACCGATCCTTTTGAACTACTTCAAGGAAAGACTTCTTGCCATACTGGTTGGCTTAAATCTGCAGGAATGCTAATGCCAATGGGTTATTTGATCAAGAATGGATACGTTACACCAGTTGGAGATTCAAGCGATATTAATTCGCTTAGAAATACTATTGACAATCATTTTGATGGCTCAGCTGGAAACGGTAATGCGGCGTCAATTCCAGATTCAGGTGCACTTTATTCCGGTTATAGTGGTGCGATTGAATGTCTGAGTTCAGGCTATGGAGATGTAGCCTTTGCAAAAGGAGATGATTTCAGCACCCCTGAGAAATATTGCGGGCATGAGAATTCATCTGAAAATGAAGAATGGTGCCTTGATATGGATGAATACATCCAACTTCCATCCTTTGGGCAATCGCCAAGTCACCCAGTAATGTATAATCCTGAATTATTAGATGACGAACTTAGAGACAAAATTCGCGAAATTATGCTAAATTGGGATAATGAAATGTGGGTGGAAGATTATCCTGTAGGTGATGAAAATTATACTGGGTGCTACAATATCATTACTCACATAGTGGATGAAATTCCATTAAATCAATGCGGTAGTGAAATTATTTCTTCAGTTACTTCAAAGGGATACAAACTCGTTGAAGGAAATAGCCAAGAGCACTTAGGAAGTTACTCTGATTTACTAAGCGCAATTCCTGGTTTGTCTGAATATTACCATTCTTCCGATAAGTATGGTATCTCAGATGCAGAGTCCAGCGAGCAGAATTGACCAATCTTCTCTAAATAAGATAATTCAACGCAAACAATGAGGGTGATTTCGTGAAAGATGAACACACCCTTACTGAGAAAGATGATTCGGAACATAAAACCGAATCAGGTGTCCTAGAATTGCGTAATCTCGCTGTAGGTTATGATGAAGCATTAATTTCTGAAATTAATGTTAAAATCAAGCCCGGGGAAACAATCGCAATTCTAGGGCCCTCCGGTATCGGAAAGACAACTCTACTGAGAACAATTGCTGGATTGATTAGACCCTTGGATGGAGAAATCATTCACGATTTCCCAAAGAGGAGTGGTATTGGATATATCCCGCAGAGACTAGGTTTAGTACGTCATTCGAGTGTACGCAGCAATGTAGCTTTAGGCGCTAGGACAAGAAAACCAAGTTGGTATCCTGCAATTCTTCCATTAGGTCGTGAATTAAACAATGATATTGATTCAGCCTTGGAATCCTTGAATATTCAGGACCTATCTACAAACCCTGTGCGAATTTTATCGGGTGGTCAACAAAGACGTGTAGCGATTGCAAGGTCACTTATTCAAAGGCCAAAATTAATTTTGGCTGATGAGTTCTTAGGAGAACTCGATACAGAGAATGTCAATTCTATAATTAAGGCCACTAAATCACTTATTTCAGAGATTGAAGCAACTCTAATCATGGTTGAACATCATGAAGAGAGGGCACAAGAAATTGCAGATCGTATTTGGAGAATAAAAGACGGAAAGTTGTTTGAGGATGGTGAGTAAAATGAATAAAAAATTCATAATTACCACCGTAATTTTACTATCTTTAACTTGGATGTTTTTGGACGATTTGGTAGAAGATTGGGGTCAAATCGAGAGTGCACCAGAGCGTCTGGAGACCTTTTTCAATGAAGATTTGTGGCCTCCTGATTGGTCTGTTTTAGAAGCAGAGGAATGGGCTGATGGCACTCTACACAAACCAGATGGAGAACTATGTACTGAAGATTACGAGTTCTTCTGTTCTAAAGCTTGGACTGGAATGGTCATTACGATTAAGATGGCATTTATTTCAACATTAATCGGATTCATGATTTCCGTCCCTATCGCATCACTAGCAGCAAGTAATCTTGCTCCATTACCTATTGCGATTCCGGCAAGAGTAATCCTTGCAGGACTTCGCAGTTTACCTAGTATCATCTGGGCACTATTGTTCGCAATAGCCCTAGGATTTGGCCCTCTTCCTGGTATTTTGGCTATGACTCTATACACGATTGGATATCTTGGAAAGTTACAGTATGAGGCTATTGAGGGAATTGCAAATGCACCACTGGAGTCTGCTATGGCAATGGGCTTGACTCATTCTGAAAGGCTGGTACACGTTGTAATTCCTGAATCAAGTAACGATTTACTCAGCCAACTAATGTTCATGTTCGAATACAATGTTAGGCATGGTACTGTTCTGGGATTAGTTGGAGCGGGTGGTATTGGTATGTATATTGATAATTACATCAATCCTCCATTTGCTTATGACAAGGCTTTCGCTTTACTGATAGTAGTATTCGTAGTCGTAGTGATAATCGATTTAATTTCAATGTTCGTCCGCTCTTATGTGATTGAAGACGGCGATGTTAAGCGTCCAAAATGGTGGACAGTATTGCTACCTGCTGGAATTGCCGCAGATTATTACAAGAAATTCCGCGCAAAAGATTCTGATGAATCAGAATAATCAGTTCTTAGATTCAGTTTTTCTGAATTTTGAAATTACGATATATGCTAAATCACGAAGTGGTAATGGTATAATCCAGGCAATGGGAAACATCCATTTCCAATTCCATCTCATATACAGTAAGCAACGTATTGCAGCAGCAGAGCGAATATACGGCTTATCATTCTGAATTAATACCACTGAATCGATTGAGATGTGATGCAGTTCAAGCAATCGCTTTCCCTCTTCAGAATTCTGTTCTGTGATTTGTAAAGGACTTGTCTGTCGATTAGAAATAAATCTGCCAGTTCGAGTACATAAGCCGCAAAGGCCATCGATTAGCAACACATCTTTTGCCATATTATTCTGCAGCGATGTGTAAATTACCCTCTTCGTAATAGATTTGAATTCTATTAGGCATTTTCTTGGTTAAAGATGCGACTCCTTGATAGATCTCATCTTCTTTACATTTGAAGGACTTAGCCGCCTTTTTTGTAGACCAGGCAA
The DNA here is from genome assembly GCA_002689345.1 of Methanobacteriota archaeon. Classification (GTDB taxonomy): domain Archaea; phylum Thermoplasmatota; class Poseidoniia; order Poseidoniales; family Poseidoniaceae; genus MGIIa-K1. The sequence goes on from NZFU01000048.1 coordinate 4,237, forward strand.
CGGTTTCAAAATCGGATTGCCTAATCCACTCAAATAGGCGTAACTCGAAATCTGTTAGGTCTGCCATAACATCCCCACAGGGTCAAAGCAAATCAATACTACTGCGATTAGGAAAGTGCAACCATTCTACGACAACACTCTTCGGCTTCGATATATCCATCCAATAGTGTGTTGAGTGCCTTGACGAATGGAACCTCGATTCCCATATCGGTCGCTCTATCTCTGAACATCCTCGCAGCCCTTACTCCTTCAGCGACCATGACCATTTCTTCGAGAGCTTGTTCTAGTGTCAGACCACTACCTAATTTCTCACCCATTCTACGATTTCTTCCGTGTGGAGAGGTTGCTGTAACGTATAGGTCACCTAATCCCGCTGGACCAAATGCCACTTCTGCCCTAGCGCCAAGTTGTGGTAAAAGGAGACACCCTTCTCTAAATCCAGCATTGAAAATCGCAGCTTTGAGATTGTCGCCCCCTAGACTTCCTGTTAATTTCAAACCATCAACCAAGCCACATGCAAGTGCTACGACATTCTTGAAAGCCCCCCAGAGTTCAGCTCCTGCAGGGTCGGAAGCAGGATGTAAGATGAAGGTGGGAGTGGTCAATGTAGATGCCAAGTTTTCGGCTACAGACATGTCTTCACTGGCGACTAGTGCAGTGGTCATGACTCCGCCTGCCGCTTCAGGAGCAATTGTTGGTCCAGTAAGAACAGCAAGAGGATTATGCATATTGTTTTCATCTAACATCTGGTGAATCGCTTCACTAATCAATCTCTTTCCAGGCGCTAATCCTTTTGCTAGGTCAAGCAAAACATGACCAGGGCGCAGATGTTCGACAATATCTTCTACAACATCCAATATTACAGATGATGGTAATGCTAGAACTATGATCTCGCTTCCCTCAAGTGCTTCTTCAACATGCATAGTGGCTTCGAGACCTTCTAGGGAATGCTCAGGTAGGTACTTGTGATTCATACCTTCCATGGTAATTGATTCGTATACTTCTTGCTCAACAGTCCATCCTTTGACTTTGTGTCCATCAAGTAGCCATAAACGTGCAATTGCGCTTCCCCAATTCCCTAATCCAAGCACTGCAATGTGAGCCATAATAATTCTTGGCTCACTAATCCCCTTTAGGGGATTTCCCTATCATAGGCCACAACAGGTGAGTTCTTGCAGTTTAATCAGATTTCCAAAATACTGATTTTTGTTATTCTGGAATCCATTGAGGATATTTGGTCATACAGGTCTTGAATTCATCACTAGACAAGTTTTGTTCAAGCCATTCGTGGACATTTGTCCAATCTTGTGAATCAAACCATGCTCTATCATGATTAGCGAATTGTCTGATGAATGGAAAAATAGCATCGCTTAGATTTCCAGTCGGAATATTTTCTTCTAAACTTCGAATAAAATTAGATGCTGCACCTCTATGTTCTAGGTGGTCAACATTTTCATACCGGTTAGGATATTTGTACCTATCAAGGTGAAATTTGAATTCTTCATCGTTTCTAGTAATCCAAATTCTCTCTTCTTCAGAAAGTTTCCAGTCTTGGACATATTCCATAATCTCAAGACTTTCTTCGATTATGGAGCCATCCTCTAATTGCATTACAGGGACGGTTCCTTTTGGTGATATTTCCATCATATGTTCAGGCCTATCTCGTAAAATAACTTCACGGTGTTCTACAGCAAAACCAGTTCGCACAATAGCCATTCTTGCCCTCATTGCATAGGGGCATCTTCTGAATGAATACAGAATTGGTAGTGCCATAAAATCAAACTCGAAAGTAAATCAGAAGAGATCATCATCATCTTCTTCGACTTCGAAGAGGTCTTCATTCGCCTCTTCTTTCTTAGTAGATTTCTTTGCAGGAGCCTTCTTCTTAGGTTCCTCTTTCTTCTCTTCTTTCTTTGCAGGAGCCTTCTCCTTCTCTTCAGGCTCCGCTTCCTTCTTAGCAGGCTCAGCAGGTTGTGCTTTAGCAAGAGCATCCTTTGCTCTAGCAGCAGCAACTTCAGCTTCTCTAGCAGCCATCTCTTCAGGAGTAATGTTCGCTTGAGCAGCAAGGGCCTTTCTTCTATCCTCTCGAGCCTTTCTCTCAAGTTGGCGATGTCTTGCCCTTTCGATATTTTGGACCATATACATTGCATCGTGTTCAAGCAATGGAGAATCTGAGATTAATGTCATGTCGAGCCATGCACCTTCTTCGATGATAAACTCAGCAAGTGGTTCAAAGTTCAAATCAGATTTCTTGATTTGAGTATAGTGCATTGCATTACCCATGCGGTGTTCTACTCCAGAGAAGTGACAATAGAATTCTTTGGTACCAATAGTTTCTCTGACTTGATCGAATAATTCCCCATAGTCTTCAGAAGTACGCAGTCTTCCGTGTCCTCTAGCATGTATGTGTGCAAGGTTGAGTACTGGAATAGTTCCTTCAACATGGTTCACAACTTCGAGAACCTCTTCTAAACTACCCCACAATTCCTGACGCCCACTAGTTTCGACACCTATCTTAGCAGGAGTTCCTTCTTTGAGCCAAGGGAATACCGGATAAATTTCTTCATCATCATTCCAAATATCGTGAATACGTTGTACAATTCCTTTGAATACACTTGCAACTTGTTCATTTGCTGCTTGGCCACGACTCATGTCTCCATAATGGCCAGCATGTAGTGTGACATGTCGTGCATTGATTGTTTTTGCAGCCTGAAGTGCCGCCTCAATCTTAGCGAGGCTTCGATTGCGTTGCAAACGGTCACCCAATAGTTCAGAATAGTATGGACCATGAATGTTCATTTCGAATCCAGTTTTGTGAGCTAGGACTCCTGCTTGCCAATACTGTTCAAAGTGCTGAGGGGCTACCATGCGAACAGTTTGAACTTCCATAGTCTCTAATCCTAGAGATATAATATCGTCCATTCCTTCGACGATAGTACGTCCCTTACATGATAGTGGAACTCCCGCTGGACCCAACTTTACTGGCATAACCCACTCCCCGCAGAACAGGCCGAAGGGCTGTCCTATGTTAACCCCTTTCCGTCAAACGCCCCTAAATTGATGTAATTTGGAGAGGGTTGGGTTCATTTGAGAGAACTGAGCCGGAGCCAATATGGAGGCGCATGTAGAGGCTGCAGTCGAGGCATTCCGTGCCGGCAAACCGGTTTGTTTATTCGATGCAGAAAATCGAGAAGGCGAAACGGATCTGTTATTCCCTGGTCAGTGCGCCGAAGCATCTACAATGAGACAATTGAGGTTTGATTGTGGTGGATTATTATTCCTCGCAATCGGTCATGAAGTTGGAGAGAGATTCTCTCTTCCTTATCTTCAAGATTTACATATGGATGATAGATTGATGGCCGACTATCCAGTGTTAAGAGAACTCCAAACCGACGATTTACAATATGATACTCGTAGTGCATTCACATTATCTCTAAACCATAGAGATACATTTACAGGAATTACAGATAGAGACCGAGCATTGACAACTCGAAGATTTGCTGAGTTATTTTCAGAATTATCTGATGATGATAATGCTATGGAAAAATTAGGCCAGGAGTTTAGAACTCCGGGACACATCCCTGTTTGTCGAGAAGCAGAGGGTGGACTAACTCGCAGACAAGGTCACACAGAACTCGCTGTAGGATTAGCTCGCCTTTCGGGCATGATTCCTGTTGTAATCGGAGCAGAAATGCTTCAGCCGGATGGTGATTTAGCATTACCAGTTGCAGATGCAAGAATTTGGGCGGAAGAGAGGGAAATACCATTCTTGACCGGTGAAGAACTGATTAATGCCCTAAGTCTCTAAGTGCAAATACCCTTTCCCATGAATGGAGGATATGATATGACGCGTGTTATGGCAGTAGGTGTTTTTGACCTATTACATGCAGGGCATTTGCATTATATGGAGCAGGCAAAATCACTCGGTGATTACCTCATAGTAGTTGTTGCACACGATGATACTGTCCGAAAACGCAAACACGAACCAGTCACTGGACAAGACTTGCGTAGAAGGATGGTTGAAGGTCTGAAACCAGTGGATGAGGCTGTGATCGGCAACCCTCCAGATGTGCCAATCTTCGATATTTTACCAATTGTAAATCCAGATATTATTGCATTGGGTTACGACCAAGAGCATGCCGAAGAAAGAATTCGTATTTCTCTAGAAGAGAGAGGTTTAGGCCATATCAAAGTTGTAAGGGTTGAGGGACTATTCGATGATTTGGATGGAACTCGAAAAATCATTGCTAGAATTTTAGAATTATCTTCTACAAAAAACAACTAATGGAGGTGAATTGATGTTTACAGGAATAGTTGCAGGTTCTGGCAGAATCACTAAGATTTCTGGAGAAGATGTCATTAGAATCGTAATTGATTTCACAATGGTTCCCACCGATGGACTGGTTGAAGGAGCATCTGTTTCAGTAGATGGTGTTTGCTTGACAGTTGTTGAAATAAATTCACCAGAGATTTCTTTTGATGTAATTCCTGAAACACTTTCATTGACCACTTTGGGAGAAAAGGTTGAGGGTCACTGGGTGAATTTAGAGAGGGCTCTAAGAATGGGTGATGAACTTGGAGGTCACATTCTATCTGGCCACATTATGGGTGTGGGAGAGATAGTTGAAAGAACCGAGGGTGATGGTCATCTCGATCTACTAATCGATTGCCCAGATAATATTTTGAAATTTATTCAAGAGAAAGGCTACATCGCGATTGATGGTATTTCTTTAACAGTTGGAAAGGTCGATGACGGAGGTTTCGCCTTACATCTAATCCCTGAGACATTGTCTTTGACGACAATTGGCGGAAAGCAACTGGGAGAGCACCTGAATATCGAGGTAGATTCGATGACTCAAACCATCGTATCGACCGTTGAGAGAATTATGGAGGCGAGAGAGTGACAAATATTGCAATTATATGTGGTAGTTTCCACAAAGAAGAGATTGAGAAAATGCTAGATTTTGCAAGAGATCAAGCTGCAAGTGAAAACCTAACTATCACAGATGTGGTTTGGGTTCCTGGTGCTATGGAGGTACCTCTCGCATTATCTCGATTGATAGAAAAAGACGATATTCACGGTGCTGCTTGTTTGGGTATTATCGAAAAAGGTAGTACTCAACACGGCCTAGCTATGGGTCAAGCAGTACTCAGGACAATCATTGATTTACAGTTAAAGACAAACAAGCCGATTGGACTTGGTATAATTGGTCCAGGTGCAGAACCTGAACATATTGGGCCACGAATGGAACCGCATGCTAGAGCCGCTATTTCGGCTATCTCTTCCATGCTCTAGGCCGCAATAGAATGTGGTTTTCTCTTCGTAGAATTACCCACCATACCCCTAGAAGGACGAATAGTTGTGGGAACCAAAACCACCAGGTGCTCCATCTAACTCCATCGAACATAAGGTCGCTGAATGGATGTAGGAATGGCGTAGGGAAGAAATCAATTGTGTGCCCGGGTATATCTATCAAAATATGGAAGAACCAAGGTAAAATGAAAATCCATGCCATATAACCTGGTTTTTCATGTCCTTTTGATTTGAAAAAGTAGTATCCACAACAATACAAGAATGCAACAATTGTTAGAGAGTGAGTCCATTGATAGATTTCCCAAGCTACAGGCATGTCCGAAGTCACAGTGTTATCGTCAACACTTGTCCTTGATATGCCATTTACTGCCCTGTAAATTGATGCGGGAATAAATGCTAACAAATCAGGTAGTACACTCATCGGTCCACTAACTTTCCATGACATTTTACCTCGGGTCAATGCCATCCCCCAAAGCCAATGAGAAAATATGTCCATATACTTCGCAATCTAACTTTACTCATGAATGTTGAGAGACAATGTTCAAGGAGGTTATCGCCTTGGCA
>NZFU01000049.1 GCA_002689345.1 Methanobacteriota archaeon
GGAATGTAAACATCGACTGGAATGACTGTGTCAACTCCTTCCAAGATATTGTAAGATTGGTAGTATGGTCCTCCAGAAATTGCACATTCACCCATAGCAATACAATACTTTGGCTCAGGCATCTGCTCCCATAGACGAACGATTGGGTCGGCAAATTTCTTTGAAATTGGGCCGTTTACTAATAGGACATCAGACTGTCTTGGGCTTGAACGGAATAATACTCCGAATCGGTCACCATCGAATCTTGGTGTTGCCGATGCAGCCATCTCAATCGCACAACACTTGATTCCAAGATGTAGTGTGAATAATGATTTGCGGCCCGCCCAATTAAAGAAGCGACCAGCTAAGACGCTGAGAAGTTGCTTGATTTTTGTAGCCTTGAGGGCTTCATCGGTGACATCACCGACGACTTCCACAAGGGATCTGCTGTTGAATGTAGTATAATTCTCTCCAGTTTCACTCATCATATCACCTCAGATGTAAATGCGGCCTCGCTTACGGAACACATGCCAGACTCCAAGAACCATTGTGGCAAAGAAAATGGTTAGAACTATCATTTCAGTACCGACCATATCGATTGGGTCTGAAGAAGATGTACCGGTTGCATCCATTGCTAGTAAACCGCCCAAAGCCATGAACATGAATGCTACATCGAATACAAGGAAAATGATCGCATACCAATAGTACTGGAAATGGAATTGTATCATCGCTTCACCTACTGGTTCAGAACCACATTCGTAAGTTGAAAGACGGCGAGGATAGAGGCTGTGGTCACGCTCATAGCCTTCCATCAACCAAGATTTTGTCATGTGAGGACGGGATGGATCAACCTTCGGCATAACGAAGTATTGAGTTATGAATGCACCCAGCGGCATACCTATGCCAATCAGGGTCATCAAAGCCATCGAAAGATAGGTGCCTGTTACCGTTTCTGCGCCGACCAACTATGCCACCAACTGAGAGCGTTGACACTCTCTTGTCACGGCCACTAGACAACCGTCCATAAGCGTTGTCTCAAACAGAGTTACAATATTGGCTTGCTAAGCCCATGACCCCGTAGGGGTCAGTTACGACGACGTAAAGCAAGTACGATGAATCCAACAAGGACCAATCCTGACAAAACATAGAGAGTGTTTGGAGTAATCAAAGAATTCAATGCAAACTCCGAAGGTTGACCGTTTACTGTCAATTCGATATTCTTCCGTCCCACCAATCCTTCTTCGGTAGGTTCAGCTGAAAGAGTGAATTTGAATGTATCTTCAACTTCTGCTGTTGTTCCGCCCGGAGGATTTACCCTGACAGTAATAATCACTGATTCGCCTTCCTCCAAGGTACACAGAAGTTGACCCGCTTCGTTTTGGCAATCCGCAACTCCATCATACCCCAAAATAACATTCCATCCTCTCAATCCACCGCTTGAGAATACCTTGAATTCAGATTCTACATTTCCACTATTTGTTAATACGACCTTGAATTTTGGAGAGTTGCCAATTTCGCCAAGAGTAATATTTTTCTCAACTCCTCCTTGGAGTTCCATTTCGACATCTAACACTGTTTCAACAGATAATGAGAAGGTCAATTTCCCGCTTCTATTTGCAGCATTTGATACAGAAGTAACTACCATCTCAAGTAAACCTCCATCGCCATTTTCTGCCCCAGGATTAACATCAATTCTAAGAGAAATTACTGCAAAATATTGCATAGGTATGTGTGAATCAATTAGGTTATTGTCGAGGATCTTATCGAATATTTTATCCTCGGTTGAGCCGATTAATGGAGAGTTACCATCATAGTAGAAAGTACCAGTTGATTCATTGAATGCACCCCATCCTTTTGGAACCGTTATTGCTCCATCTACCGGCAGACCCTGATATGTAATTGAACGGGTAGCAGTACCGGATAGGCCCGAGAAGTCAAAGATTGCTTCATCGTTCAAATCTCCAGTATTGATTACCTTAATTTGGAAGGTTTGACTTCCTCCCGGAGGAAGAGTTAGCAATGCATTTGTAGAAAAGTCATCTACAGAATTAATGATTAGTGCGTCCATTGCAAAATCACGGTCTGACAGAATTGCTCTAAATTGGAATTCCAATTGATTATCAGGAACGCCATCATTATCCTCATCGCCATTATTATTGTCACCCATATTAGTTACTCGTACCCTCAGACTGGTCGTTTCCAATTCCTCTTCTCCGTCAATAGACACTACTAGGTACATTATGGCTGTAGAGCGTGCATCGATATCGATTTCCGTAACAACAGTACCGTCCTCGGTTTCAAAATGCTTACCCCATGCAGGTCTAGCGGTTTGGTCCATTACTGAAAATTTGAATCGATCTAGGGTATTGCCTTCATTTGTCACGGTCATTGGGAATTGAACCGTTGTATCAGAGCGGCCTGTTTGGTCTTCCGCAGGAGCGCCCCCGCTCATTCCGTGTACCTCATTTACAGAGACATCCAAATCTTGTGTATCGTATGCTCCTCCACTTGAAGTAGGCATTACAGAGAATGTAATCGTAACAGCTTCAGTAGCAAGCGCATCCAAAGGTAGAGAAATTGTCACTTCGATGGTTCCAGATTTCTCATTGCTGTGTTTTGATTGAGTTGAGATGGTAGATGCCTCCAATGAAACAGACCATCCAGTAGGAGGAGATGATGCGGATACTCTGAATGTATCAGGCCCATTTCCTTGATTGGTAACTGTCAATGTGGTAGTAGCATCTTGACCCGGCTCAATATTGTAAAGAGCGGCATTTCCTAAAGACAATGATGCACCTCGTGACTGTCCTACTGTGATAGATACATCAGCGTCACATTTTGCAATTGCTCCATTCTTACCCTGAATAGTGATTGTTTCTTGCGAATTAGCTTCTATTGAATCATCTGGAGTGATTTCGATTGTGAATTCTTTCTCTCCATCGCCTCCATTATATGGTAACATTCCACTCGATGCCCCATCTACCTCAGCCCACATGGATTGAGCCCCAGTAAAGCCAACATTCACTGACCAATCGGTATTTCCTTCATTCGAGAAAGTAGCCAATAGCGTCCCAGTTTCTCCAGGTTCAATACTCATACTTGTCTTGGATAATGTCAAATCACATTCCTTTAATTCGGGGACGTTTAAATCGAATTCCTCAGTATCGGATGCGCTTCCATTAGGGTTTTGATCATTGGATACAACACCCTCGATTTCCCAGCAATATTTGTCGCTGGCTTTTCCTTCAGGTACTTCCACTGTTACAGTTACCCATTCTGATGATTCGTTATCTATCTGAACTTGGCTAGGCTCAACGTTGATCGACATACTTCCATCAGATGTACATCCTGAGCCCCCAACCGGGTCCACAGTTAGATCCACAGTTTCCTGCACCCTACCTGTATTTTCGACTTCAACATCCCATTCAATGGTAGTTTCGCCAGCCCAATTTTTGTGAGGAGCATCTACTGTCAAATCAACACCGAATAATGCTGAACCGGCACCATCGCCAGATGATGTTTCAACATCTTGAGTTTGTTGCGCAGGAGCTCCTGGCTGGTCTGGAGGAGTTACCTGTTCATTTGCATTAGCAGTTACAGTAGTAATACATGAGCCCTCAGCATTTTGAGCAAGGGTAACATTCAGGAAAGTTTCTTCGTAAGAACCGGATTCTATCGGCTGCCCTATTTGTCCAATTGCAGACGAATATCCTGTACATTCTTGGTCATTGGTGGCAGATAATTGAATTGAGACTGAGTTGGCTCCGTTGTTGTAGACGCGAACCGTGTATTCTGCAGTCTCTCCTGGGTTGACTGTTTGTGAACTAGGAGAGACGGATAAAGAGATGTTAGCATCTCTGCCAGAATCGTCCGCAGCAACAGGGTTTGCTATGGTTGGAACCAATGAAAATAGCATCAATGAAACCAGTAGAATACTGGCTAGGTGATGGCCGCTGGCGGTGTCTCTTGAACGGGGTTCCATGAACCCCGGTCGCAGTGGTCACATGAAAAGCCTATGCTCAAATGCTCTTATTCATTCTACATTTAGGAAAGTAGAGGGATTTGCGCTGCAATTTACGCAGGCATCTACTTTGCAAACAGAATGATATCTGGCGCCACAAGATGGGCATCCAAGCATCCCAGATAGAATCGGTTGTCTACAAGCAAAGCATGGCGTCTGGTTTACCTGAGCTGCTGGTTGTTGTTGGAAAACAGCACTCTGTGGAGCGTTTAGTGGCGATAAAGTGTCATCCTTCTTTCTAAGCAATAAGGCAACTCCCAAAATTATGAGGATTGGAATTAAAACCCAAACTACCCATTCTATAGCCGAAAATCCTGAAGATTCCCCGCCCACAACATCACCTTCGCTGGACATTTCTAAGGCAAATTCTGAGCCTACAACATCATTTGCCCCCGATATTGTAACTGAAATTGTTCCCAGACCTGGTTCATTAGAAGAAATAATCAAGCGTATTACTCCCGATTCTCCTGCTTCTAGATCGATCGAATCTACCCCATCAATTTCCACATTCCATCCTTTGGAAGCAGAGGTATCAATCGAGCCTGAAACAAGTGCGTTACCAGTATTTGTTATCGTTAATTGAACCGTTGAATCTTCACCTGTTTGGATTATTGAAGGGCCGTCAGCATCCCATTCAACTTCTTTAGATAAGCCTACAAGCATAGATACTGTTTCATTTACCGATACGACGCCATCGCTCAATGTCACTTTGAATGAAGGTTCAGAAGAAGATTCTGCTGAATCTAGAATAATAATTGTACATGTCATTGCCTCGACTGAGTTTTTTACAATTTGCTCAGGAGCAATACAATCACCCAATAGATCGCTATCTGATTGTAGAGTTGCTGTTGGAGTCCACACCGTATCTGCTAAATTTTCTATAATCCAAGTATAATTGATAGGGACTCCACTTGGGTGCTGCTCTGGTCCAAATATATTTGGCCAAGATTCTCCTGCTATTTCTACAGATGCAAAAGTCAATTTTGGCTCAGCTACATCTATTACATCCACTGGTTCAATATTACTCCATGAGTCCAAGTCTGTCTCCATAATAAGCTTGATTTCTCCACTTCTAGCATCTTGTCCTGCCGATATTGAGATGATAATATTTCGAGATTGTGTCCAAGATAAATCAATATTTTCTAGAACAGTATTTTGTAACCATCCATATGGCAACTCCATTCTTGGATTAAGTATTAGATCGATATTCCCTTGATTCTCAATCGTATATTGTAAAGAAAGAGTATTGCCGGGAACAATGGAAGAGAATGAAGATTCCAAATCTACAGTCACATAGGATAACACATCTACAACTAATGGCAATTCGTATTCCATCAATTTAGATTCATCTGTTTGAGAAACTACTTTGAGAATAACTGTCAATTCTGCTCCAGCCAGTGTCATTACCTGAGGTGCAATAAATGTGATTCCAATATTCATTTGTCCATCGTCTAACATTAACCCCGTCGAAGCCGAATTAGCACCACCTTGTGCAGATAAGTCATCAAACCCTGCATACCATCCTGGAGGAGGTTCGAGGAACAAATCATATCCAACATCGCTATTTCCTAGATTGAACAATCTAATATCTATCGAAGTGGTATTTACGGGGTGAACGGGTATTGTAGTGTAATCATATTCGATTCTGGTTTCAGACAATATTGGTACATCTAACAATAACGAGTATGGACTACTAACACCATTGTCTTCATCATAACCTAGTAAATTAATGGTGTAAAGGCCGGGACTTGGCCCCTTTGGATGAACCAATGTCACATTGATTAGTGCGCCTTCTTGGCCCCCTAATTCGAAATCGGTTTCATCTAAACCAACATACCAAGAAATGACATTTCCATCAGGGCCGATGACATTGGTTGGAGAAATTGATGCATTGGTGGTTAGTAATGCTGTATTTGTCAAAGTCACCTGCCACGAAGATGTGGGCGCACTGATATTTTCAAGTATGAATGTTGAATCATCGGATTCAATCCTAACTCCCGGTGTAGTGACATTGACTAAAACGTCTATCCGGTTATTACCTTCATTGATTTCATCTATCGAATCATCGGGATCTAACACGAAACTTAGAGTCCTTCCACCAGCGTTTTGAGGTTGCCAATCCCAAAACAATACCTTAGATCCGCCAGGCCCTAAGTCAAACAATTGTGTGTCAAGAGGGACTCCCTCTTCTTGAAAAACCACTTCGACGTTCTCGGCTTCGACATTCCCTAAATTAGTGACTTCCATTTCCACTAATACATCATCGCCAACTTGTGGTATTGCAATATCGGTTTCAAAAGATGAAAATAATGGTGAAGGATCTGGTCGTAAATCGTTAACACCCACTCCTGAAACTGCTACTGCATATGGCTGAGCCTTTGAACCAGAATGTCCTGCATCGGTTATCTTAACTGTCCAAAGGCCTATCTCTGCTGAATCAACTAATACAACTTCGACATTATTGAGAGTATCATAAATACCGCCTTGTATTGAACGGCCTTGAGAAAATTCGTTTCCTTTGTATTCGGTACCGCTTGGTGTGGTTACTAACAAATTCAGATTGTTTACCAATTGTGTATTTGAAAATCTAGAACCTCGCTCGTCAGACCATGCGACAACGGCTTTGAATGGAAGATTAGGTGTTGTAATATTGAATGAATAACTTTTCGAGTTGCCTGTAGATGAGAGAATTGACCGATCATCAACCCAGATTCCTCGGCCATTGGATGGAGCGAGAGTATTCTTGAGATCGATTCGCCCCCATCCTTCATCCATATTTGGAATATCACGAGAGCCCACATCCTTAGCACCTAAAATCATCAAGGCCTTTACCAACGCCCCTTGAGGCTCTGGCCTTTGAGCAACTTCTGTAATATATTCACGAATTAATGCTGCAGTACCTGCTGCATTAGGAGTAGCCATACTAGTTCCTGTGTATTCAAGATACCAAGTACTAGTCCAAGTTGCACCACCGGTATCGGTGGCTTCTTGTGCTTTACAAGAACGAACAAAACCGCCTGGTGCAAGAATATCTGGTTTGATTCGTCCATCATCAACAGGACCCCTGCTTGAACCATCCATAATCGTGTTTGGAGAGCCTTGATATCGATTCTGAGAATTTCCTACTGTGATTGTATTTTTCGCGGTTGCAGGTGCGCCAATTGTATCGCTATCAGGCCCATCATTACCGGCTGCAAATAATACTGCCAATCCTTCTCTACCACTGTAATATTGGTCATAGTAACGCGTTCTATCATCTACATCTTCAGAAGTTGAAGTATAGACCCCCCAATCAGAAGATGATGATGACCCCCAAGAATTAGAGTGGGTTCTTGCACCGTTATTGTAAGCCGTGTTTAGCATATTATTGATGCTTGACCATTGGAAATTACCACTGTTATCATTCTCCATCGCTTGGAAATATAATTCAGCCTCAGGAGCAACTCCGGAATAACTACCTCTTGAGCCATCACCAAGAATGGTACATGCTACATGCGTACCATGACCGGAATGAGCATCAGCAGTTGAGCCATCTCCGATGACATCCACATTACCAACAATTCGACTTCCAAAATCACCATGGTCGTGGTCTAAGCCAGAATCTGCAACTGCTACGATTTGGCCTGAACCGTCCAAATCGGTGGTATAATATGATTTCATGGCATTGATATTCATGTGATTTCTAGCTTGATCATTCCAAATGGTGAGACTGGGTTGGTGTCCAATCCATGCGACCGAAGGTTCAGCAGCAATCGTTGCAATTGATGCAGCAGTTATTCCATCGTATCGGCCAGTTTCTGCCAAGAATGAGTCGCTTAGCAAATTATTTGCCACCATATCGATTTCTTGATGTAGCCTCATACCCCAATTATCTGAAATATCAACTCCTGGCAATAATGCATCGCCCCTCCAAGATTCAATTCTAACTGGAATTTGATCTAAGTTTTCCATTACAGTGAAATCGACAACCATTGCCAAAGGCACAGGTTGTACGGCTGCGATGCCATCTATTTCCGTCATAGTATCAAGCCCGTTTTGAGTACCTTGAACGAGTAGACCTGAAGGAGAGATAAATTCTCTAACCTCTACTCCGGGATGATCTGAAATGGATTGTCTAACTTCTGAAAAGCGAAAATCGGTTGAAACTAAAATCAGTGAAAGGTCTGGTCGAGACACCAGTAATTCCGGAGGAATTTCGTGCTCAAATAATACACCTGAAGCATCGTGGATTCCAATTCTAGAGTGTGCCAATAATGGCCTCTGCTCTAAGGTCAAAGTTTCATCTAGTTGCCCTACTAAATTACGGATTGAATCATCCGGTAAATCATATCTAATCCACTCGACATTATCTTCTTCATCGACTGAAACCGATTGATTTGCAATCGGCATTGTCGAAAGAAGCAAAACGATGAGTAAGAACAACGCTCTACGCACAGACCTAGGCCGTTGAAAGTCCGCTTTAGGAGTTGTCACCAATAGTCTCACAGGAACCACGTTACTTCTTCACATTCATACAGGAAGATTGCAGTTTGGGATTCGGATACGGAATAGCTTTCTATTTCCTGGTTTTTATTGCCATTAAAATCGGTCCATTCGATTTCTATCTGAATAGTATAGGCATCCCATACAGTATATCCTCTGACATCTATTTCCATTTTATCGCCTGAAATACTGGTGTGGCTAGGAATTGAATCAAACTTTACGTCGATTTTGCCAAGTACATTACCATCCATATCCCTAAAATTGACGTTCAGAGAAACATCTGTGATATCTCTGCTACCATCATTGAATAATTCAGTCAACACAATATGACCATTTCTTTGAAGATACACTACTTCGATTTCGACGTCATCTCTCGGAATCGCCCAATACCATGTTGATGCTAAAGCACCTAGTAGCATTATGAAAATCACTCCCGCAAGAGCGATTCGCAAGGGATGAACTCTTTCTGTGAATTCTTTGACTTTCTCCCCTATCTCTTGGGACATTTCGTGGAGTTCTTGCTCCATTTCTTCATCAAAATCACCCATCAACCAGTCACCGCCGCTATTCCAGTTGCTAATAGTGATGAGAATGGATCTACAATCATAATGTGCGTAGTCTCAATCTTACCGCCTGTAAGGCTACTTATCAAAGATAAATCCGTCACTACGCCGTTGACTCCAAGACTAGATGCGGTTGGAATCCCGCCAGTGAATTGAGCATCTAGTAGGACTCCTCTGGCATCAACATCGGTGCCTAAAACTGTAACTTCTGTATGAGCAGTTGCTACAATTCGCCCACCGGTTATTCCATCAACTACAATTATTGGATATCCTAGAACCATATTTTGGTGAACTTCTGCTCCTTGTAAATTCTCACCCACTAATTCAGCTGTGATTATTTCAGCATTTTCTCTAACCTGAGTATCGCTTCTTCTGATATACAACTTTTCAACGCCGTTACCAGAAGCGGAAATTTTAGCACCATAGTCCTCAGTAACCTCCATTGAAAATCTATCTGGAAGATTTTCTGCTAGCATCAAATTACTACTTCTTGTATTCTGAGCCTTACCTTTTGTCTCAATAAACAGATCCATATCATCGCTATTTGATGAATAACTCATCTCATACATTCCTTGGAATGATTTGACTTCATGTATATTGAAATCGTTTGCAGGTTGAGCAAGAAGGTGCATTTCCCCGGGAACATCACGAATAAACATAGTCGAAGGCCACCACAAATCATCAACCTTTCTCAATTGCTGTAACATCAATGAATCAGCCGCATTGAGTCCAATCCGGTCGATTGGCAATACGTTCAAATCCGCTTGCAAAATATCACCAATCTTGGAAAATAGATCAGCACTTGGAGGCGCATTGAATAACATCATTTCAGTACGAATTCCTCTTAGGCGATTGTTTTGGAGAACTCTTGCATTGTCCATTCTCTCGCCCATGTCATAAGTCATGTCGATGGTGGTTCTTGGAATGATTAATTCTGATTCTGTAGAGATTGCCATGTGTATGGAAACATCTCGAGTTAATGATGTGTCCAATCCTGAAAGAACAAGTAGAGTATCTGTCCTCGAAAGTCCATTTAACTCAACTGTTAAAACTGGTCTGAAAGGCTTCCAGTTATCTAAAGAGGCAATGATTTCAAATGTTGGAATTTCATCTGTAATTGTAACTGAATATGACAATTGAATTCTACCTGCTGGTAACTGAGGCATCCAAATTTTACTATGCCAAGAACGTCTTTGCTCTAATTCAAGACCTTCGGCGGCCATCGTTTCTAAATCTAGTTGAGACATCTCTCTTGCAGAAACATAACCATCTAGCATAGCGTCTACAATTTCACCGCTATTGCTTAACCCGCTCCATTCTAATGCCTGAGTTACATTTGCGATTTCATCATCTGAAATCTCTAAGTCTTCTAATGCGTTTTCAACTGTTTCACGAGGAGTTTGTGTAAACTCAGGTTGTGTTCTAGAATAATTGAATACAAGTTCTGTAGCCTCTAATACTTCACCAGTTAATCCATGCGCCCATTTTGGCTCATCAGGAATATTCACTCCTTTACGAATGTCCAATGTAATGTCAAATTCTTCTCCTGTAACTAGATCAAGTCCAAGGCTCATGTTACTCCTAACATTCGATGCATCGCCTAAATTGACCATGCTTTCTATTGCAAAATCGTTTACAGAAGAACCAAAATCAATCATTCCCGAAAGGAAGAATGAAAGTGACAATACACCGTCGGTTTCACCAAATTCTGGAACAGTAATGATGTCTGATTTTTGTGAGGAAGGTAATGAAAATGCCACATTAGCAGGTAATGGGTCGAGGTAAACGCGGCCCGATAATCCGAGGAATTTATCCTCTCTTTCACTAACATCTTCGAGTAAAACGCTAAATGGAGATGAGCCAGTACGATTCATCACCAACTTACTATTTCCTCTTTCACCCAATGCCCCTGGCTCAGTAGGGGGATAGAGATGTATGGAACTCAGATTTGATAATTTGAGAGACATACTAGCCTCTCCTGAATTTTGGTCGATCCAAAATCGTGCATGGTCGTCATCCATTGTCAGCGGAATTGTAGCATTGGAAATTTGAACCTCGACTGAGCCAACAACTGGCTCTACATTGGGGCAAAGTGTACTTTCAGATGCAACGAATGCAAGTGTGTCACCTAACTTTAATCCGAAATCGCATGGCAAATTATTGAGACGAAGAGCGTTATATTGGCCGTTTCCTTCTCCACTGTAAGTGATAGTTCCAATTTCTCCATTAGCGGAATAATCGATATCGCTGCCTTGCTGAGAAATGGTCAATTCACCTGGCCTGTTAGAAATTGATGCAAATTGTCGAACTTCACCGTTAGTAGAATTGCTTTGATGTTTCAAATGTCCAATGATTAATTCTTCACCAGATAAACCTGAAAGTGAAATTGTTCGCAAATCTGTTACCTGGTCATAAGAGTACGACACACCTGATACTTCAGTCATCGATAAACTCATTCCAACAGGAACTAAGGCATCGTTGACATTGCCATATTTACCGCTAACTTTCCCATTAGCATCAGTGAGACCTACGTCTTCGGCTAACAGAATATGGTCCCTATCCATTATTGGATGAGGGCTGCTGCCAATCGCCAATTTTAGGCTACCTGTTGTCATTTCTTGACGTGTGTCTCCATTGGCCCATGTTTGGCGAACTTGATCGTAAAACTGTATGAATATCTCTCCGCTAGACTCTCCCGCTGTTCCAACAATAGCTTCAGGTAGACCATTCAGAATTGTTCCCAAATCAAGTACAATTTCAACTAGATTTAGAATCACATTGTCCAATACTTCGCTCAGCAAATCGGGTGCTGTTCCAAATTCAACACGCACTCTATTAGAAGATGGTATTTCGAATGTTCCGAATACTGCAACAACTTCTGGCAAGTCAATTATTTCTACTTCCATAGATGAAATATCTGAGGCATAGCCATGCCTTTGGAATGTTGAAACGTACTCAATTTTTGAAATCCTTTCAGTTCCCGCTATCAGGATTAAACTATTCCACCGATTATCGCTTGGGTCAAAAATCAAAGTTGAATCTGCAACATTCGTCGAAACATCAGCAGTGTAATTTTTTATTGAAATTATTAGCGATAAGCGATTTGGCATTTCGCCAGGGAAATCTGCTTTACCAGGTGCTTCTCCAATAAGAGTGAAGATTGCATCAATCTCTTCTTGAGGCAATGTTCCCTTCGGTAAATCTCTTACCCAACCACGTGAATCAGTGATGTTTCCAAACTGCCCACCTTCCTCTATGTGAGCAGAGCGGTCTTCGTAATAGTGGAACCATAAATCGGCATCTTGGTCACTGAATATTTCTATGTTATCGAATGAGTTCTCCCCAGTATTATCGTTTCTTATGACCAAATCAACCTCTGCAGGAATTAGAGTGCCACCTTCAATTGGATGCAATCCTACATCGATATATCCTATTTCATCTACTGCCCTATTGCCAGAAGTATCAGGTTCTTCAAAGTGGACATAACCGATTCCAACCGAGTAACCACATTTGTGAAATTTACTTTCTTCATCATGGTCTAAAACCGGGTCATACCAAGAAGAGTCTTCACAATCGGTTTGTTCATTAGCAGAATTTCTATTTGGATTAGAAATCATGATTGAATAAGGTGCTGACACTCCTGTTAATTCAAATGCATTTTCATTCGCTGAAAATATATTAATAAAATCGGCCAACGTAATTATTGATTGAGAAATATCAAGTGTCAATCTATCTAAACCGACACGTAATTGGAAATCATGTGGTGGTTGAGTAAAGCGTGAATCTAGTACTAAAGCGTATGATTCTCCATCATTTGTTAAACTCAAATCGTATGCAGCGCCCTTCATCAAAGCAACTTCCATACTTGCCATTTCATCCCACATAGGATGATTATAATCTAGAACACGAACTTTCCATTGGAATGTTGGACGAACCCAAATCGATGATGGAATTATTCCACTTCCTGGTTCAACACCCCATCCTTCACCTTGCTCTCCCAATCCTAGAATTGATAGCCCCACTGCGACATCGGGATTTGAATCGTTATCGAGATCTATGGCGTTTTCAAACAAACCTGTATCTCCAAAGGAGAGAATATCGCCAGTAAATGTCCCATAAGTCCAAGTTTCATATTGTGGACCTCCTGGCCTTGCTGTATAATTGACATACAGAGAATAGGTGTTCGCTCCAAAGGCCAACGGGTCACTAAAGTCAGGAGGTAACTCAAACAATGTGTCCAGCAAATTGTCTGGCAATTCTTCTGGATGTGTATCGGGATCAGTCAAGAAAATGTAGGGGCGCGGATGAGATGGTTCTAGAGGGGATGTATCGCGCATCGTAATGTCGCCAATAACTCCATCTGTAGCAAGTAGAGCATCTCCATTTCCAATTTCTCTACCCCTTGATTCAAGCGCACTAAGAACGCCTTCAGCACTATCACGTGCTAAATCATCTTCACCAGAATTTCTCTGTTGAGACAAAGCATTTGCCATCGTTTCAAGAACTCCAAAATCGTCCCTACCTGCGGTTTCATTTGCTGCAACCGGATTCAAAATTGGCAAAAACATCACGATTACCAGAAGGATTGCTACCTTCTTAGAATCAAGAGGTTGCGGAACTCCGCGGTGGAGCATTCGCACGCCATCTGCTGACATCGATTATAATTCGGTATCTTAACACAAATGAAACCATCCCTCTCGCGGGCGCGAAATGTATCGTTTTTCAACGTTCGAATAATTGGTCACTACCACAGGATGGGCAAGCGACAACCGCACTATTCACAGATGGTGGCATTTCGACGGTAAATGGCTTACCGCATGAGGAACAATCATTCTTCAAGGTATGATTTATAGATTGTACCTTGGCAGGTAAAGCAACCCCTCCACTCTTGACTTTTCCAGAAACGGGTGTTGATATCGCCACAGGTTTAGGTTGTTCATCGGCAAATGCTGCCAATGCTGCTTCTGCAATCGCAGGGTCGACTTGTCTTGTTGGTGTACTCGGCCTAAAACCAGCGTTTGGATCAACTTGCGATTGAGAATCATTACCATAGATTGCTGCCATTTCATCAGCCTTAGACTGTGCCTCCATTTGCTGTGATGACATAACAACGCCCCCTTCAACAATACCTGCCATTTGAGCGGCCTTAGCAAATGTTGGTAATCTTGTATTTCTTACTACTGACTGAACTCTAGCTGTGGCTTCGTTCAATGAAAGTCCACTTTCCATTAGCATCTCGATTGCGTGCCTTCTTTGGATTCCTTTGTAACCAAATAATACCACACCACAAACAATGATTATAACCAGGAATATCACTGCAATAATTGCAAATAATCCTGTATTGCTGGGAGGCTCTACAACTTGAATCTCAAATACTTCAAAATCTGAATTATTTGATTCATCATAAACGGTTACTGCGAATTTTGTCTTGCCGATTTTATCGAATGAAGTTGTCAATGTTGGACCGGTGAAATCGGCATCATTAGTCAAATCACCATCATTGTTAGTATCCCTTGATAAATCTAAATCCCAAGTAAAACGTAACGCATCTTGGCCATCCCATTCATCTGCTGCTTTGGCTTTCAATTCGACCTTTTCGCCTTGAGTCACTTCAGTAATTTGAGTGATATCTGTTGTTACTAGAATCGGCACTGTAGAATCATAAACTATGATTGTCGAATTTACGGAACCCGTATTTCCTGAAGAATCAGTAACGGTAAGGGTTACTACATAAGTTCCGATATCGTCCCAACTAACTACATATTGAGATGCTGAAGAAATTGGTGTTCCATCAACGCTCCATGATGATGATGAAAGCGCATGATCATCATAAGAATTTGAAGCCAGAAGGACAAGTTCTGTAGTTCGTAAAACCCTACGGTCACCATTGAGATCTAAAATCCCCCCCTCTGCCGTAATCACTGCAATCGGGTCTTCAACATCGATAACTTCGATTTGGTGACTTGTAACTACAGTCTCACCGGATTCTGATTCGGCTGTGAGAGTTATTGTCTTCATTCCAGGGGTATCCCAGGACGCTTCGACTAAAAATCCGGTGGCATCTTCGACCATATCGGAATCAAAATCCCAAGATAGAGTTCGAATCTGATTGCGACTATTCGGTGTCTCTGATGCATCTAATACTATCTTTTCACCAATTGAAGCAGTACCGTTTGAAAAATCTACAATTTGTGGTGAAATCACTGGGTCAAACCAGGATTTTATTGAGAAGTGAAGAGGTGACGTGTCGGCTTCTGCCATCAAATTCAGATTTTGTAAATCTAAGTATTCAGGTACTATCCAATCGAGTTGTGTGGTGTCTTGGCCTCCAAAATCATCTATACTCGTGTCTGCAATAACCAAATCGCCATCCAACTGGTTATCTGATTGAATAAAAATATCTCCTGTCCCTGAAATCGGATGTACCCAATATGACATATCTGAACCAGAATCTATGCTGAATGATGCTAGATTCGCCCTCTCTCCCGGTTGGAGCATAAAGGTGTCATGAACAAGAGGATATGTCTCGGTTGATGCAGGAGCAAGTTGTATTTTGAAACGAGCTGTCATTCCGCCTTGGTCGCCAAATCCTTCATCCCCATCATGCGCTGAATTATCGAAAACAACATACCAATTCTTGGTACTGAAGGATTGTGGTGGAGTCCAATCTAGCCATACACTTCCAACCATTGATTCAAACGATGCTTCCTTGTTGAAAGAACTACGATAGTTTTGACCATTTTCATATGTTTGGATATCGTTTTGATCAAACATCAATACATCCATTGCATCATCCATTACCTCATAATCAATAGCCAAAGTTGTAGAATCGCTTCTCAAACCAATATCAACTATCAAACAGGCTCCGGGGTCAACTGCAATACCTTGACTAGATGAGATGACTGCGGACAGATCCTGAACGTCGCATTGAGGTGCTGCTCTACCTTCTGTTGCGATTGCAATAGGAGTAATCATCAATCCGACCAGCAGTAAAACAAGCAAACGTGGACTGCCCATGATTTGCAAACAAGTGTCTCGGCTTTCAAATTGCCTCAATCTTGTTGAGTCCAACCTTCTATCGATTTAGACAAATGTGTTAATGACATATCTTCATTCAAAACCAATCTATCACCATCTGATAATGCCACTACAGAAGTGTGAATTTCCCTTGCTTCGGCTAATGATGCAACGTGGTTTTCAAGACGACCAGAATAATGAGTTAATGCTAGATGTTTTGCATCGCATTCGATTGCGGTTCTTGCTGCACCAGCAGCTGTAGAGTGAAGATGTTCGTTTGCAATATCAGAATGGGTTTGCAAAAATGTGGCTTCATGAATCAACAGATCACATTGAGCCTCTATTGCTTGTTCAGCAGTATCGCCAGAAATAATTACAGATAGTCCAGGAACTGTATCCGCTCTGAAATCTTTTGATTTCAGTAATTTGCCATCGTACTCTGTGTCGTTTCCAGCCGCCAAGGATGCTTTGATTTCATCAGGAATATCTTTTGTCAATTCGCGATTAAACTTGCCTTTTTTCGATTTAGTCGATATTTGCCAAGCACAAGATGGAACTGTGTGCTGGGTACTATGTGCTGCGATTTTGATATTCTTCAATGGCTGAGGCAAAGAGACTTCTGAGCCATCGTTCATATTGACCCATCTCTCCCCGTCTCCCAATATCCATTCTACTTCATAGCCAAGAGTTTCACTATTCGCCCCTAAGTCAATCCACATGTCATACTGAATTACCAAATCCGAAGGATTCACTTCTGGTTCTACTTCTGAACCAAGTAAGGCTTCAACGACTTCAGAGGTTGTTGGGCCAATAACCCATAACTTGTCTTTACGACCATCCAACGCCATAGTTTGCATCCACGGCAATACGCCCCATGTATGATCTAAATGACCATGAGTAAGCAGAATTGCTGCAACCCGCGACATTTTCAGGCGTCTACCGCCATGGCTCTTCATTTGAGAGCGATGAGTTACCAGTCTATTTTGGAAACCTTCACCACAATCGACTACTAGCATGCCTTCCGCAGTTTCAACTATTGAACCTGAAACAGAACGGCCTTGTGCTGGCCTAGCGGATGAGGTTCCTAAGACATGTACTTCGAGGGCCAATCAATCACCTCAGTGTTCGTAAGGAATAGGGGTTTTTGGAAACCAGCGTAAAATCACTACATCGCCAATAGAGCGAACCCAGCGCCAGGGAATTGTCAAATGAACTCCCCTCTCAACCAATTCTTCAGGGCAACCTGCTACGAAAAGATGAGTTGCACGTAACTCTGTGCCGTCAACAACGGTCTCGCCAACCACTCCTAATAGACGACCATCTGGGAGGTAGATGTCTTTTCCATTAAGATGTGAGATGCTCAAATCGCTTGACACTAACTAGCCCCCTTTGATGTGCGAGACAAGCGCCCCTCAATGAACCCAACGGCTGAATTTTAACACGGAGGTGAATCAGTATCACTTACCGATGTTTCCACGAGCCTTCAAGGAAGGACGTAGCTTCTCTGCGCCCTTACCCTTGTTGTGCAATCCACGACCACGCTTACCTGCGCTGGTCTTACCACGGTATGCACGGCCACGGTGATGAGTTTCTGCAATCCATCCAAGGTTCTTATCGGACTTGATTGCTGGATGTGATGGATCTAGCATGATTACTTCGTAGAATTTGTGCTTACCATCCTGGCCAACCCAATAGGAGTTTAGAACTTCTAGGTTAGGGAAGTGGCGGTTAACACGTTCTTCAGCAATACGCTGTGTGTTCTTTGCCATTGTAATCTTACTGATACCAGCCTTAGATGGTTTACGCTTCATGTGAACCTTGCTCTTGCGAAGTCCACCACGGCGGACTCTAGTTCGAACCATAACTACGCCTTGCTTAGCCTTGTAACCAAGGCGGCGTGCAGCGTCTATACGAGTTGGTTTGTCGATTTTACAATTCACTGGTTCGCGGCGCCATTGGACCATACGGTTCTGACGCTGTTGATGAGATTGAGTTGCTTTTGGATTGTTCCATGTTTCACGAACATGCTGGTAAAGACCCTTAGCCATTGTACATCACCTACTCCTTGGAGCATTTTGCCGACTTGCCACCCCTA
>NZFU01000050.1 GCA_002689345.1 Methanobacteriota archaeon
ATTTCTTCTAACCATGCTTGGCGTGTCTCTTTTTCATCCCCTTCTTCAAGAAGACGTTTAACGAGATCATCAACACCTTTGAATGGATTTTCTTGTGTAATTTCTGTCATCTCGAATTCACCTTCCCATTCGATTCCTCTCTTCAATATCGGTAAGGCCGCATATGCTAGGACGAATCCACCAAAGTGAGCAATGTGTGCGACATGGCTAACCTCCGATAATCCATACTTTTTCCATGCGTTAAAAATCTCCAATCCAAAGTAAAACAAAGCGATGAATTGTACCGGCCATTTTCTGATTAAAATTAATGGGAAATAGACCTCGTCTCTAGGCCATCCGCACAGGTAAGCGCCAAGGATACCAAACGCTGCACCTGATGCCCCTAAAGCAGGATTCACAGAACCGCTATTTGCTAGGGTCCAAGCGATTGAACCTCCAAGTAATCCAATCATGTAAGAGAGCAACCATTTATTGCGTCCTAATCGCTCTTCAAGAGGTATTCCAACTAGAGCGATTATGATGATATTTCCTAGGACGTGCAAAGGGTTAGTCCATGAATGTACAAAACCACTGGTAATCAGAGTATGAATATGGCCATCTTCTACTAAGGCGGGAATCATAACCAAGCGGAGATATAATTCGTTCCAATCAGAATAACCAAGTGTCCAGCCCCAGATTAATTGGACGATATATCCGAATAGCAAAGATAGAGTCATGGCCATTGCAATTGATGCTTTATGGTACCATGACCAAGCAAGAGGACCAATAATCGCGACCACCCAAAGCGCGAATAATATCTCCTCCATGTTAGGGCGGAGGAGGCGTCGGCTTGAAGGCAATGCGGTTGCTCGGAAGTAATGATGGGAATCATCGAACTATCCAAAATCACCGTTATTCGCGGTAGAAATAAGGTTCTCGATGGTTGGTCTATTTCAGTAGACAGCGGCGAAGTTGTATGTCTTTCTGGCGAAAATGGATGTGGCAAATCGACGGTGATTGAAGCCGCTGCTGGGTTGATTCCTTTGGAAAAAGGCTCGTGTGAAATTTCAGGACAATTGATTCGGGATTCACAAGGCAGAAGAGGCCGTACGAATTTCGGCCTTTGCTTACAAGATGATTGTATAATGGGAGACGAATTGGTTGGTGAGAGAATTCTAGATGCAGCAGGTCATGATTTTGATATTGCATCTTTACTCAAAAATTGGGGCCTAGACCACAGAATCCATGACCGCGTAGCAATGCTTTCAGGTGGCCAAAGAAGACGTATCGCATTGCTTAGTGGATTGATTCCTGCAATGATTTCGAAGGAGCCTGTCGCAATTTTACTAGATGAGCCTGATAGTGGGCTTGATGACGAATCTGTGGAGAAGTTATCAGAAACAATTCGGAATTTAGCGGCAGGTGGTCATTCGATTTTGGTTTCAAGTCATGACTCTAGAATAATTTCTGCAGCTGACAGAATAATCGAATTCCCATTCTCAGAAACCAAAGGTGAGCCCGTTAAAGGGAAATTCACTCCTATCGAAAAAGGCAATAGTCGAAATTCCTACATCGGTCATCGTCTAAATTTACGAACATTTTCTGGATTTGCAAATAACGGCATCGCAGGATTACTTGTATTGGGTGCAATGTTGGCATTACTAGAACCTGCTCAACTCGAAGGACGAATGCTTACCGCATTTATTCTCGCTCCAGCCCTAGCGGCCGGACTTTGTGGCAATCCCATTCACAGACTTTCTCTAGAGAATCGCTCCCACTCATGGTGGAGTACTAAATCTGCGATACTGCCACATGCAATATTCCATTCATTGATCCTTTGTGCAGCGCTTACCATTTTAGCATCTACAATCACTTCTGAATTTAATTTACAATTGATACTTGCAGGGGCGTTTATTGGAGCTGTTACCGAATCAATCGTTGGACTACTCAGCCAAGCAACCCTTAGATTGTCAAGACCAAATGCTGTAATGATTAGACTTCTGACTCCTATTCTTTTGCTACCATGGGCGTTAGTTGTCGATACTCTATCAGCATGAACATTGAAGGCGGAGGTCTTGTGGGCCTTATTCATGAACATCAGGGGGGAGGTCGTAACTATGCTCGGCCTCGCCGGGGCTGGGCTAACTTTAGGCCTGGGATTGATGTGGGCGCCATCTGTATCTATTGATGCATTCAAGGCTCCTGAAGCTCAACGTATTTTCTATTGGCACGTACCCAGTGCATGGGCTGCAATGATCGCTTTTGGTATGCTTTTTGTCGGGTCTATTATTTGGTTTTTCAAAAGAAGTGAATGGGCATGGAAATTGCATGTTGCAAGTAGTGAAGCGAGCCTAGCAGCAGGTCTGATGTGTGTCTGGTCAGGATGTATTTGGGGAGCAGCAGAATGGGGAGTGCCTTGGGATTGGACCGATGTTCGTCTGAATACATTCGCGATGCTTACTTTACTTTCCTTGTACCTTGTATTAGGGAGGCGTTCACAACCAGATGGAGTTGAAACCAGAGATACCTTTGCAGCATTTGGAATGTATGGTTTCATTCTAGTTCCAGTAACCTATGTTGCGACTAGACTATGGCAGATTCGACACCCTGGACCTGTAGTCGCTACATCTGAGGGTTCGCTAAACTCGGATATGGGTACAGTTCTGCTTATCGGTGCAATTTCATTCACCGTACTTATCATCGGTTATGTGATGGCAGGTATGCGGCTGACCGATTTAGAAATGCGTCTTGAGGATTTACAAAGTCGATATGAGGAGGGAAATAGATGAGTGGCCAAACATACCTAACCGTGGCATACCTCGGTATGATTAGTGCTCTAGCACTATGGACTTGGACTGTTTTTTCTCGCTCAAAATCTCTAGAAGCAAAAATCGATTCATTAGAGAAGGCTTTAGCCAAGAATGAATCTGAGTGAAAATAAGGTGATAGAATGGACCTTGGTGGCGAATTTTGTCTTGTCTGCGGAGCAGACCCTCCCTTATTTTCTGGACGAATGTGTGAGAAATGTACTCGTGATAGAGTCACTTTAGTAAAAGTCCCAAAAAATGTGCCATGGACAAAGTGTGCACGCTGTGGCATTATTGATTTCCAAGGTAAATGGACTGCAGTTGAAAATGAAGATTTATGGCATGAATTAGTACAACGCAATGTTGAATTTCATGCTGAAGTCGAAGATTTAGAACTTGGATTGATGGCCCAAGAAGTGGATGGTAGGCACACACTTATTCACCTAGAGATCGAAGGCGTAATCGATGATTTATTGTATACTGAAAAGCATACAATGCGTGCTAGAATGTCTAACGGTGTATGCCTCACTTGTACTAGAAGAGCGGGGAATTATTTCGAAGCGACTGTCCAACTGCGTTCTAGCGCCCGAAGATTATCTGAAGAAGAATTCCAAACTTTACGAGCAACCCTTGACCATGTGATGGCCGAAATGCCCGAAGACCCGATGTTTTTCATCACAAATGAAGGTCCAGTAACCGGAGGATATGATGTTGTTCTTGGCTCTAAATCCCTTGCAAGGGCGTGGGGTAGACACCTAATCACGCAACATGGAGGTCAAGTAACTGCAACCACATCGGTTGTTGGTAGAAAGGATGGAGCTGACCTTACTCGATTGACACTACTATATCGCAAACCAGGATATGAACTAGGAGATGTCATTAGATGGCGAGGCGATTTATGGCGTCCTTCAAATTGGACTGGAGAGGGTGCGATTCTAGAAAAGGTAGAGCGCCGAGAACGTACAGGTGCATCATGGAGAGACCTTGAAAATGCAAATGTTGTATCCCGCATTCACGAATTTCAACTAATTGAAGCGGTTAGTGAAGATTCTTCTGTAGCTGAATTTTTAGACCCATCAAATTGGAGCATGACCGCTGTTAGATTACCTTACGAACATATATCTGGTCGAAAGCTATTACTGGCAAGGATTGATGGTGAATGGGTATCTTTACCAAGATTAGGGATGGATGGTGAGTGAGATGGAAGAAGGAATGATTCGTCTTGCAACCGCTCTTGATAATCAAGACATGATAGGATATACTCGTTCATTTGTGAGTGATTTAAAGTTGGGACGAGAGGTTGTCAATAGAGACCTTCTGCCATGGTTGAATGAAATCGACAAGGGCTGGACTGGGGTACTTTGTTTGGGAATGGGCGGCTCGGCTGCAGGTGGAGATTTTCTTTCCGTACTTTGTGATGAGAGAGGTGCAGTTCCAGTAAGGTGTCACCGAGGTTATGATTTGCCAAATTGGTGGACGCCGGATTGGTTGATTATGGCTACATCATACTCAGGTAATACTGAAGAAACATTATCTGCATGTCAACAAGCAATTGAACAAGATGCTACAATAATTGTAATATCGAGTGGGGGAGAACTTGCAGGAATGTGTGAGTTATCTGAAACCGTTCACTTGATTTCTTGCCCTTCAGGCCAGCCCCCACGTTCTGCGTTTGGACATATATTCTCTCGCCAATTAGCAATTCTTGTCGAAATTGGAATCTTGCAGTCAGACATTACAGATGATGCATTGGCTCGATTACAAAATGCAGTTGAGGATAATGACATCATAACATATCCTGAAGGAGATGTTGCTAGTTTAGCACTCAATATGATGGAAAATCCAATAGCGATTCTTGGTCCAAAAGAGTTAGCTCCAGCCATAAACAGATTCAAGAATCAGTTGAATGAAAACTCAGCAAGATTCGCCCGAATTGGGGCATTCCCTGAAATGAATCACAATGAATCAGTAGCATGGGGTGGGGTTGGAGAAGACCAAGACCCATTTGCAGAGGAACAAGCATTACTGCTACTTTCTTGGGACGGAATGCACCCACGGGTTGTTCAAAGAATGGATTGGTTTGTCTCTAATTGCCCAACAGACTTAGCATGGAAGATTCATGGCGACGGAGAATCGTTGCTAGAATGTCTTCTTCATCTATGCATAATGATGGACTGGTTGTCCATAGCACTAGGGCTTCTGCATGGTAAAGACCCTTCATCGATCGAGCCGATAATTTCTCTCAAAGAATTCTTATCGCAAATCGATTAGTATATTGGACCGAGTACGATTCTTGGATCAGGGAATTTCTCTAAGGCCCAATCTCTGTCATCTCTTGCCACAACACCGGGCATATCATTTCCAGTTGGCTCATCCCAAGATAATTGAAAATGTAAGTGCGGCTCCCAACCACCATTGACACTCTTGTCACCCACTGTAGCGATAATTTGTCCTTCTGCGATATCCATTCCCTGTTCAACCATCTGAAGTGACTCCATTGAAAGATGGCCATACAAGGCCCAAATTGGTTTACCATCCAATTCGTGCTTGATAATTATCGTTGGACCATAAGACCCCGGCTCATCATTGACACCTAGTGAGTGGACAATGCCTGCTCCAAATGCATGTACCGGTTCGCCAACAGGAGTTCCGATATCTATGCCTACGTGCAGGTCTCTCTTCCCCTCAAATATCGCCTGGTCATACATTCCGGGCCGAATCTCATCATATCGGCCGATTTGATAAGGAAATGGACACTCAAAATCAGGATCTCCACCCCTAGTGAAATCGAATACCCAATAATCCTCTGGGAGGATAATGACTTCAGCCATATCACTCCCAAACATCACTGATTCATCATTCTTCGCAAATAGGTTTGAAGTCTTGAAGGTGAAGCCGGGTGTAATGTCACTTGGTTTGGAGGTCGCATTCCTTCCAGGTCTAGCGCTTGCTCGCCGCCTTGACAAAGATGGTGATTGGAAAAGGCACTTGATGTTCATGCCAGCATTTGGACTGCTGGCTTGTTTAGGAATTGCAGGCCTATCCTATATCCTTGATTTAGGGCTCAATGGCATTACCACTTTGCTAGTTCTGGCAAATATCGCCGCTTTAATTGCGATAAGAGTTGAATTAAATCCTGAACCCGTAGAGTACAAAATTAATCGAACTGTATGGTTTTGGATTTTCACATTAATTGCATGCTTCATCGCATTTACTCCTCTAACCTACCTGCGTCCTATGGGAGTTGATTGGATTGGTTTTGCTTCTTTAGCAGATTCTGCTTCAAAGACTGGTGAGTTTGCTCTTAGTAATCCATCTATTGGCTCGTGGATTTATCCTCCTGCATTCCCTATGTTTGCAGCATGGCTTGGAGGTCCGCCTCATTTGGCTATATTCTGGCTGGGAACAATTTGTTTCACTGCCTTATTACTAGGCATAGCCGCTATCGGTGAAAAAATGAATTGTGGACATTGGACTATTATGGCAATGTTACTCGCTCCAGCCCTATTTGCGAAAAATCTGGATTCTGGTTTTCCTACCGTTGCAAGTCAGTTAGGACTAATCGTCATTTTGACTATGTTTGGAAGTAAGATTAAATGGGAACTTGTCGCTATTACTGCAGTTATTGTCGCAATGATTCATCCCACTGGACTAATCTACCTCTCTACTTTGGTGATTGCACAAGTAATCATGTCAAAAAATAAGGATATTTCTATTGCTGAAAGAATTCAAACATCTATTCTAGGACTATCGATATTATTGGTTGTTATCGCTCTTGCACCCGCTTTCGACGGAAAGGCTGTATTTGCAGAATATGGTTGGCAAGGAGGCGCTCCGATGGCAATGTATGCTGGATTATTATTGCCATTGGGAATCTGGTCGGCATGGACATTACGTAATGACCTACGTGCTAGAATCCTAATCGCTTGGTTTGGATTAAATTGGGTTCTATCTTCGATACACTTTTTCGATGGACTAACTGGTTTTACCATTCTATCAATGATGTCTTATGCTCTCTATTCAATGAGTATGCACGCATTCCATATTCCATTAGCTGCATTGGTTGGAATGCGGCTATCCCGATTAGAAGGGGGCATATCATCAGACGGAGGTAGAGCAATTATGATCGCAACATTACTTCTCTGTGGAATTGCACATAGCGCACTTTCTGAACTATCTGAGCATGATGAATTACACGTTATTTCAGATGGTGATATCGCCTTATTTGGGCTCTTAGAAAACCTGCCTAATGATTCAATTGTCTATGCTGAGAATGAACACTGGGGCCACATTTATTCTATTCCAGACCACATTGGTGTAACCTCTGTTCCAACATTGGGGATTTTGAAACAAGAACATTCTATTCAAAATGCAGCCACTACAGCAATTGTTTATGACGACATAGCAAGATTGCAAGAACTCGGAATAACGCATGCAATCGCTTCGCCTAAAGGAATCATGATGCAATATATCCAAGCATCCACTCACTGGGAAAAGATGTGGTCTAGCCAAGGTTCTACAATTTATATCTTAGAAAATGATAGTATGAGGTCTCACTTTGAATTAGTCGAGGGCGAAAATATGAGGATTGACCCTTGGGCTAGTCAGAGAGGTTTAGATCCATTTGAGTTGGGAGATGAGCGATTGTATATTACCGAAGGGAAGCATAGTTTTTCAGTAAATGAAAGCGATGCTTACGAAATTTGCATAATGACTGAATTTGTTGGAGAGGTTACCGCTGCTATCAATTCGGAGGAATTTAGTGGTGCAGGGTGGTATAATTCTTGTACATATGCGGGCAATGGTGGATTTGAAATCAACATTATCAGTGATTCGGAATATTGGATAAATCCACTAGGCGCTTCGGGTCGAGGAGATGTCTTAATCGATAAAACCGGTATTCGAGTACATTGGATTGAAATCATCTATCTAGATTGATTTCAAACGAAAAACACTACTACAACTACCGTTTCGAAGATTTGTGGCAAGCCTATTCATCATGTTGCCTACTCTGGATGAAGAGGAGGCTATTTCCGAAGTATATTCTAGAATTCCTTTCGAAGAATTAAACAGATTAGGCTTTGATTCTAGGGTTGTTGTTGTCGATGGAGGCTCTAGTGACGATACGACGAAAATTGCAGAAGAACTTGGCTGTGAAGTGCTTACTCAATGGGGAGAAGGAAAGGGCGCAGGAATCCGTCAAGCATTCAAGGCGTTCCTAAAAAATGAAGATGACTTTCTAGTTATGCTCGACTCAGACGGCACCTATCACCCTGAAGAGATTCCCAAACTTATATCGGCAATACCAGAATCTGGAATCGCTATTGGTGACAGATTGCACGGCAATCTTCAACAAGATGCCATGACAAGTACGAATTGGATAGGGAATCAACTCTTGACATGGCTGGCAGTAGCATTACATGGAAAACAAATCAATGATTTGTGTTCAGGGTTTTGGGCATTCTCCAGAGGTGCAATTCAGCGTTTGAAACTAAACAGTATGCGCTTTGAAATCGAAGCGGAAATGTACACTTCTTGCGCATATCAGAATATCCCACTTCGACATGTTCCAATCAGTTATTCAAAGCGGTTAGGCGAGGCAAAATTGGGTAGCATCAAAGATGGAACATCCATTGCAAGGAAACTCATCATAAGGAGAATCTTCCCCACGCCACATGAGGAGCAAGGATGAGCAGGTATAGCGTAGCGGTACTTGGAGCGAGTGGCTTGGTAGGCCAAAGGCTTCAGGAATTGCTATTCAATCATCCATTTTTCGAAGTAGTAGCGATTGCAGGATCTCCAAGAAATGTGGGATTGATGTTTGAAGAAATTGAATGGAGATTAGAATCACCTAGGCCACAATACGATATTCTAATCTGTTCGATGAGCGACATTCCCGATGTTGATATCGCTTTTTCAGCACTCCCAAGTAATGTTGCTGAAGTTGTCGAGCCTTCGTTAGTTGCAAGAGGTGTCCATGTATTTTCAAACGCTAGTACATTCAGAAGAATTGCTGGAATTCCATTAGTGATTCCAGAAATTAATCCAGAAGATATGCGAAGTTATGATGGACATGCTTGTGCCACAAATTGTACAGTAATACCTGTGGCCACGCCGATATCAGGACTCAAATCTCTAGGTATAAAATCGATATCTATCCATACCAGACAAGCGCTTTCGGGAGCAGGATGGAGACTATTATTCGATGAAGAAGCGTTAGCAGGTAATGTCAATCCACTAATTCCAGGCGAGGAAGAAAAATTGATTGCGGAATTGAAATATCTCTTGGGATTAGATATTCCAATTATTGCATCATGTAATCGTGTGCCGCATAAAGATGGACACTTTGTCTCGTGTGGAGTAGAAGTTAGCAGAGACACCACCATTGAAGAAATTCAAAGATTGATGACGATTCCAACTCTCGATTTGCCCTCTTCACCTGCTAAACTGAACAATCTAATCGAAGATAAACCAACCCGGGAAGAGCATCTTTGGGAAGGGCACGGGATGACTACTACTGTAGGAAATATACAAGTCGAAGGCAATATTATTCGTTTTGATGCTCTATCTCATAATACGATTAGAGGTGCTGCGGGTGGAGTCATATTATTGGCTGAATTTGCAGTCCAAGAATCCTACATCACCAAATAGTCAACCTCTCTTCGCTGTCTTGGTGGTCGCATGGGTGTCACAGCAATGATTCCGAATATGACTTTTCAACAACTAAAGGATGAAGCAAATTCTCGTTGGAATGAAATTTGGGATGCAAACTCTGCTAGACTCGAAATTATGCTGCTATGTCCTCGGAAAGAAAGGAAATTATTGGAACTTCATGGAGACATGATTGACCATGGCCAGCCTGTAATGGGGATATTTCATCGCCCAAGGGCAGAAGCCGAACTGATTAGCGAACAGGGTTTTGATCCTCGTGCTGCTTCTTTCCAATTCGTAAATATTTCAAATTCTGATATGGGACCATGGATGCAACAATTGGTTACCCAAGAAGGATGGTTAAGAAGCACAGTAGAGGTATCACCAGTTCCATTTTCCATGGATATTCCTAATCAGCGTCCTTTTGAGAAGCATTCAATTCTCTGCTTCCGTCACCCAAGCCTACCTCCTTTGGACAAGTACTTCTTACCATATCCAATTCATGCATTGGTAGGCAAGGCGTTCGTATCTCTTCCAAGAAGACAGGCTGCAGAACTTGCTAGACAACAAGCCGAAATTTTGGGCGTAGGATTAGCTAAGCCTGAGCCTGAAATCGTAGAAGTTCCTGTAGTGGAGCCGGTTGCCGAAATAGAACAAGTGCCAATCAATGTTGAAGATGCCTTCATTTCAGAAATGATACCTGAGGAAGTTGAGCAAGTCGCTTTACCAAATGCCGAGGATGCCAATGTTTCACCGCCACAAGAAGTAGAGGTCGTAGAAGAGAGTGTACCCCTGCCTTCAGGTGTACCTGAAATAGATGACACACCAGCTATCGAAAGAGAATTCCGAGCACTAATTCAGGAATTAATCGATGCAGGAGTTGACCCCTCTGATATGATGACTGACCCCCGACTCGAAGAGATTACAGAACGAGCATTGGCGCAAAATTTCGAAACCTGGCCAGTATTCATGCAAATGGTTAGTTGAATGCGAGGGTTCAAGGACAAGTTTGGAGTGGGAGATTTATGGCATTCTGTATCAACTGTGGACAAATGCAGGCAGATGGTACTAGATTCTGCAGATTTTGTGGTGGCCAACAACCGGGTGAGCAACTAATTGCTCGCCTTCGAATGGAAGCAGAAGCAATCAGATACCAACTCCAACAAATGCAGGCTCAGCAGGCTCAGCAGGCTCAGCAAATGAATTACGGCCAGCAGCAAAACCAGCAACAGCGTTGGTGATTGAAATGAAACTTCGCCACTTGGCGATTTCTCTATCCAAACTTCCTGTTCATCCATGCAATAGCGTGGAATTAGAACAATACCAAACCGAGGGGAATCTAGCTGCGCTTTGGCTTTCACAAATTGATGGATTCGATGGATTAGAAGGTAAGACTGTTCTTGATTTAGGTGCAGGAAATGGGATTTTGGGGCATGGTGCTCAGTTGTTTGGGGCAGATGTAACCTTTGTTGAGTGTGACCCTGATGCAGCAAAATTGTGTCAAGAACTCGGAAATACCATTGTTGGAAGAGTCGGTGAAATCGAATTACCAGAGGTTGATATTGTGATTACTAATCCTCCATGGGGAGTTCAAATGCATGGTGCTGATCGTGTATTTATCGATGAAGCAATCAAATGTGCGCCCGTTGTTCATATGATGCATAGTGCTGCAGCAACTCACTTACCCGATGGTGAAATTATCCTTGAAGGGGAATTCAGAATGCCTGCTACTTACCAGCACCATTCCTCCAAAATGGGTACTACCGCCATCAAGTGCTGGCGATTTACTCGAGGATAGGGGTTCAAAAGCAAACAGCCCCCGCCTCAAACATCCCCTTCCCGTCACCCGTAGGGTGACTCCCCAAAACATGAGTGTGAAAATATGGCGAGCATCGTCACCCCAGGAACTGTAGTTGGATCTGCAGATAAGAACAGCCCCGGAGAGGGGACCGCTGAAGAAAATGGCAACCTAATCGCATTACTAACAGGCGAAGTTGTCGAGAATGATGGCGTATTAAGTATCGAAACTCATAACCCAATGTTGCGTCTTGAAGTAGGAGATATGGTCATTGGTGAAGTCGTCAAACTAAACGAAAAAGCGGGTGAAATCAAAGTCATCAGCGTTGAAGGAAAACCAAATCGTGCGATAATGGCCGACCAAGAGTATGCTCAATTCCACGTCACAAGAATTTGTGACCGCTTCCTTCACAATACTGCAGATGGACTTCGCCGTAGGGACATCGTTCGTGCTAAGGTTTCCGAAGCTGGTAATGTTGTTCGTATCGACATGCGTGAAGAAAACAACTGTGGTGTTCTATGGGCATTGTGCCCACCATGTGGAGATACATTCGTTGCTGAATTAAACGGAGATTGGAATGTAACATGTCATACATGTGGCAACCAAGCATTCCGTGCATTGGCAGATGACTTTGGCGGAGAAGCGGGTAAGGCTGCTCTAAATGGGTCTGGAAAAAGATGGAGTGGAGAGGCAGAGGCTCAATTCTCTAAGGGAAGTGCTGGCCGCGCTACATTCATCGCAGAAGATATTCGAGAAGATGGCAGAGAACGTACATACTTCAGATTCGAAGGCGATGGTGGCCAAGGTGGTGGCCGTGGCCGCAGACAAAAGGCTGCACCAGGATGTAGATTATTCGTTGGTGGACTTTCGAGAGATGTCGAAGAAGACCAAGTTCGTGACATGTTCAAGAAGCATGGTAAGGTCACTGATTTCGCATTGATGAGAGATGATGCTGGAAACCTCCGTGGGTTTGGATTTATCACATTCGAAAAGAAGGATATGGCTGATGCAGCAATAGCCGATTTGGATGGACAGAAAATCAAAGGCAGAAGAATCGGAGTACGTGATGCTGATGCACCGCGAGATGAGAAGCCTCGACGCAAGAAGCCAGATGGCGCTCGTTTGTATGTCGGAAATCTACCTTTCAAGGCTAGTGAAGATGACCTGTCTGCATTATTCAAAGACCATTGTGATACTGTGCATGTACAGTGGGCAATGGATCGCTCAGGAAGAAAGAAAGCATTCGCATTTGTTACAATCAAACCTGAATCAAAGGGAGATGCGGTCGCTAAGGAACTCAACGGCTACGAGATGATGGGGCGTAACCTCAGAGTCGATATGGCAAAACCAAGTGGTGCAAAGCGTGATGGTGGTCGTGGCGGTAAATCTGACGGTAAATCTGGCGATAAGTCGGGTGGTAAATCCTCACGTGAATTAAGAGCTCTTGCTGAAGAAGAAGAGGACGCCAAAAAGAAGCGTCGTCGTCCTAAGAAGGATTGAGGTGGAATTATGAGTGAGTCGGAGGGCGCCTCCTGGCTCGTCATTGACGGCTATGAAGATGAACCTGCAGCATTTGGTGTACCACCTTATGTTGGATTTCATATTCGTTATATTTGTGGAGTTCTTGAACAACTAAGAATTCCATATGAATACTGTACAATCGACTCCTATCGATTGGAGAAACCATCGCTAGAAAACCGACTTGGAGTTGTTGTTCTAGCCGGTGCAATTGTACCGGGTAAATATCTCAGAGGAGCGCCTATTTCGCTCCGAGAAACTCGCGATGTTATTTCGAAAATTCCAGGTAATGTGCCGATTCTTTGTGGAGGATGGGCAATTAGAGGATGGAGGCAACAAGGGTGGAGTCCACTCAGACAAAATTTGTTCCTTGCATTACAGGATACAGATGCTACACTTGCTTATTTCCTTACCAATGATGAATGGAAACATCAGAGAAGAAATGCAGAACAATGGACCTCTTGGGCACATGCTGGAGCGAGATCAAAAGCCGTGACCAATAATCCTGATTTGAATGGACCTCTAACTTACGAAGTCGAAGTCTACCAAGGATGTGTAAGATACAAACGTGGATGTAAATTTTGTATCGAGCCAAAGAAAGGTGTACCGATTTGGCGTACACCTGAGGATATCATACAAGAGGTATCTATTGCCCACGACATGGGTGTTGAACACGTTCGGCTTGGTGGTATGACAGACACTTACACCTACATGGCGGAAGGTGTTGTTGAGATGGAATACCCACGTCCTAATCCAGAACCTATAGCAAAATTACTGCACGGATTACGTGAAGATGAGCGCTTAGGAATACTACACACTGACAATGGGAACCCATCAATTATCGCAGAGCATCTAGAAGAATCAGAAATGATAACTAAGACTCTTGTTGAAACTCTTTCTGATGGTGCAGTTCTTTCTTTTGGTTTGGAGTCTGCAGATCCAAATGTTCACGAAGCAAATTGGCTTAATTGTGATTCAACGCAATTGAAATCTGCTATTTCTTTAATCAACAAGCATGGTAGAGTTCGTGGTGAAAGGGGACTTCCTAAACTACTACCTGGTCTAAACTTCATAGCCGGGCTTAATGGTGAAACAAGTGCAACATATGACCTCAATATCAATCTATTACGTGAAATTAAGCACGAAGGACATATGATTCGTCGAGTGAATATTCGTCAAGTAGAAGGAGAAGGTTTCCAAGAGATAGATGATGATGACTTTAGATCATTCAAGACAAGTGTTCGTGAAGAATTTGATGGCCCACTATTGGAAGAAATGTTACCCAAGGGCACAATTCTCAACGATGTATGGTGGGAATCTCATGACGGAAGAACAAGACTACCTCGCCATCTAAAACCAGAGGCTAGAGATTCCTCGATTCATGGAAAGGCAGGAATTACCTTTGGCAGACAGATTGGAGCATACCCGATTTTGATCGGTATGAATTATCTGGCACCACTGGAATCTTATTCGCAAATTATGGTTACTGGTCACGGTGCCCGTTCAATTACAGGGATTGAAACTGGAATGGATTGGAGAAGTGTTAGTGAGAAACAACTGGCTGCTATTCCAGGAATCTCTGCAAAGGGAGCATGGAGTTTGATAGGTTCTAGAGCCAAATCCGTTGCTAAAAATCGGCCTTTCGGAAATTATCAAGATTGGTTCGATGCTGCAAATGTGCAACTACCAAATATTGTGGATATTGAAAAGATACTGTCGTAACAGTTGGTCATTCACTGACCCATGCATAAGTTCGCATACCTTCATCCATACCTTCGCTAGCAACATCGACTAGAGCGAATTCACCTTGTGGAGTGATGATTGATTCCTTTGCCAATCCTTTGTGTAGAGCCTCATAGGTGACACGGTCAATTGCCATTCTACCTTCCAGTCTCTCGAACAAATTCCAGCGACTAGCAATCTCTCTCCAAGATGGTTGAACTTCGGCTTCGAATACCTTTGCCTTAGCGCCCGAGCCGTATCCACACAGACCTAGAGTCATATTGTCGAGATTTGCATTCTCTTCATAGTCAGCCTCAAATGTTGACATCAATGCTAGGAAAATCGAACCTGTGTATTGGTTTCCAATCAATGAAGAGGCTCTTTGACCCTTTTCAATTCTATCTTCAACGAATTGTTTGAAAGATTCTGTCTTCGAAACTGCACGTCGATATCCATCCATCGCCTTTTCCCATTCTTCAGTGGAATCAAAGTCGTCCTCTACAGGCATTTCGCCGATTTGAGTTTCAACATCTTTCCACGAATCTAAATGTTGGCGGTCGTGACGGAATACGTCAGGGAACATTCGCTTTGCTTGGAATGCATATGGTAAATGCATGATAATACGAGCCCACTGTTCGGTCATTATGATGTCAAGTTCAGGGTCAAAACGGCCCTGTGCAATCGCTTTCTCACTGAAATGTGTGAATGCTTGCTTTACAGCTTCACGGTAGCATCGGTTAGAAAACTGACCGTCGAAAACAGGTTCATCACGGTGTACTTTGACATTCTCTTCACCATGTGCAAATATTCCTAAACGTCGAACTGTTGATTCGGGAAGATGCTTGATCATCGCTTCTGCCATTCCATCTCTAATTGTTGCACCAGCCTCTGCAGCTAACTGCAATACGTGGTCGATAACACTCTGAATCGAAACTTCTCTACGCGGTTTGAAGAAATCGTGAACTGGAGTTGTTGAAACTCCCCATCTATCTGGAATAACCACTAAGCGAGGATTATGGCGAACAAGTAGAGCACCTCCGCCAGCACCTTGTGTATATTCACCAGAGGATTCCAAGTCATACTTTGCATTATCAGAAAATACTACAATTCCCATACGACCATCGTCTTCTCCACCCCGGGCAACCCAATCCAGAGTATTGTGTAAAGCATCTACTGCTCCAATACAAGCAAAGGTCATGTCAACAACATCACAGCCTCGAAAGCAATCTTCACCAAATCTTTCACCATAGCGGTGAGTTAGCATATCTACAATGTATGTCGCTGTTGGCTTAGCCCCATCTAATGCTGATTCAGTTCCAAGATAAATTCGTCCGATATCTCTCGGATTTATTCCATTACGATCGATCAATCTACAGACTGCATTTGCACCCATAGTAGCAGTATCCTCGTGAACGTCAGGAATTGCCATTGCAGCAAGCCCTAGTCCCTTGTTTAATTTGCCGTAATCCGCTCCTCGCATCTCTGCGAAATCCTCCATATCCATGTATAATCTTGGAAAATGGAGAGCCATATCGTCGATACCGACTTTTGCACCCATCAAGTTCCTGCCAATCAATTCCCTATTTGACGCCATCGCCTTTATTCTGATGCAGAGCCGGTGTTGCTGGGAACACCGTCTTGGCCGAGCGGTTTTTGATGAATTACTGTTTGAGATTAATTATGGGAGCGATTGAATTAGCCAAGAAACTCTCTCGGTCTTGCGATTCATTAACAAAATCAATTTTGAAACAGACTAATTTGGCACATGTAACCAATCCTCTAAATTATGCTTGGGAATATCATGAATCTTATCTATCACAATATTCAGATCTAGGAGCGACCACATTGATGCTGGGAATGAACCCTGGACCATATGGTATGGCGCAATGTGGAGTTCCATTTGGTGCCACGTATATTGCACGGGATTTTCTCAACATAACTGGAGAAATTACCGACCCGGAAGGCCGTCATCCAAAGCGTCCAATTATTGGATTAGATTTTGAGCGTCAAGAAGTCAGTGGAACTCGCCTTTGGGGATTGCTCAAAGACATATGGGGGAGCCCTGAAGAGATTCACAAAAATGTGTTTTTAGTAAATCATTGTCCACTACTTTTGCTTGGTGAAACCGGGAAGAATATTACTCCGGATAAAATCAGTGGAAGCGCTGTAAAAAAGTTACTAAAAGCATGTGACGAACATCTTCGAGAGATAGTATTGGACCTAGGAATTACTCGGGTAATTGGCATAGGAAAGTATGCTGAAAAAAGAGCAAAATTGGCTCTCAATGGCCTAGATATTGAAATAACAACATGTTGGCACCCGTCGCCGGCATCGCCACTTGCAAATCGTAATGATGGAGCTGATTGGCGGGCTAATGTTCGCAACATATTGCTGGGCGAGCATTCATAATCAATACCGGCTCTGACAAAGTCATGCCCGCAAAAGAAATGGCTTGGCCTAAACAACCTTCAGACAGACAATGGATAACTCCTGAAGGAGATGACCCTCGAACTTTGTACCAGATGTTGATGGTAAGTCAAGAGATGTTTGGAGAAGAACCGTGCTTTGGATACATACCAAGTCCGGGAATGCAAAGAATGCACCTAACCTACAATGAGTTTGGAAACCTCTCTACGGCTGTGGCCAAGGGGCTGAGAGATATCGGCGTCGAAAAAGGCGACCGTGTCGCAATTATTCTTGATAACTCCGTAGAATGGGCGGCTTTATCATATGGAGCAAATGCACTAGGTGCTGCTTACACTGCAATGTACACACATCAGCACGGCAAGGACTGGGCTTTCATTCTTGGAGATGCAACTCCAAAGACGGTTGCTGTTCAGAATACTGAAGTTCTTGACAAATTATGTGATGCATTAGATGACGATGCTTGGCCAGAGTCCGGAATTATTCTACTTGGTGAAGACCCTGCGAATAAATTACCTCCAGAGGGAGTTACTGTTCGCTCATGGATAGAACTAGTACAGGCAGGGCGTGCTGGTGATGACCTAGCAGAAATCGCTGATGACCCAACTGCACTTTCAACTCTGATTTACACATCAGGAACAACTGGCAACCCTAAGGGAGTAATGCTATC